>DATEJJ010000737.1:0-5390 GCA_035278125.1 Rugosimonospora sp. | reverse complement strand
TCGTGGTACCCCGGGCGCCGCCGCTCGGGGCGCCGGTACCGAGGCCGAGCGCGGGTGCCTGCTCGATCGCGACCCCGCCGCTGCCCGCCTCGCCGTCGATCGTGGGCGCGGAGTACTGGAGGTTGCTCGGGGTGCTCCGGGAACCGCCCAGCCCCTTGGCCTTCAGCTCGAATGCGCTCTCCGAGGACGGCAGCGGCACCTGCTCGCCACCGTCGACCGCACCCTCCTGCGCCGGCTCCTCGACCTGCACCTCCAGGTTGAACAGGAAGCCGACCGCCTCCTCCTTGATGCCTTCGAGCATCTGGGTGAACATGTCGAAGCCCTCGCGTTGGTACTCCACCAGCGGGTCGCGCTGCGCGTACGCGCGCAGGCCCACGCCCTCCTGGAGGTAGTCCATCTCGTACAGGTGCTCGCGCCACTTCCGGTCGATGACCGCGAGCAGCACCTGCCGCTCCAACTCGCGCATGGCCTCGGAGCCCAGCTCCTCCTCGCGCCGGTCGTACGCGGTGTGCGCGTCCTCGATCAGCCGGGCCTTGAGGAACTCCGCGTCGAGGTGCTCCCGCTCCCCGCCGGCCTCCTCCTCCAGGTCCTCGACCGTCACGCCCACCGGGTACAGCTGCTTGAGGCTGGACCAGAGCTGGTCGAGGTCCCAGTCCTCGGCGTACCCCTCCACCGTGGCGCCCTCGGCGTACGCACCGACCACGTCCTCGGTCATGTTGGTGACCTGCTCGTGCAGGTCCTCCCCGTCGAGTACCCGCTTGCGCTCGCCGTAGATCACCTGGCGCTGCTTGTTGAGCACCTCGTCGTACTTGAGGACGTTCTTGCGGATCTCCGCGTTCTGCGCCTCGATCTGGGTCTGCGCGCTCTTGATCTGGCGGGTGACCATCTTCGACTCGATCGGCACGTCCTCCGGGATGTTGAAGCGCTCCATCACCGCCTCGACCGCGCCGGCCCGGAAGCGGCGCATCAGCTCGTCCTGCAGCGACAGGTAGAACCGGGACTCACCGGGGTCGCCCTGCCGGCCCGACCGGCCGCGCAGCTGGTTGTCGATACGGCGGGACTCGTGCCGTTCGGTGCCCAGCACGTACAGCCCGCCCGAGTCGACGACCTCCTCGGCCTCCTCCTCGCACAGCTTCTCCCAGCGGGCGACCGCGTCCTCCCAGGCCGTCGCGTACTCCTCCGGCTGCTCCTCCTCCGACAGGCCGCGCTGGCGCAGTTCGGCGGCGGCGAGAAACTCCGCGTTGCCGCCCAGCAGGATGTCGGTACCCCGACCGGCCATGTTGGTGGCCACCGTGACGGCCCCCTTGCGGCCCGCCTGCGCGACGATCTCCGCCTCCTTGGCGTGGAACTTCGCGTTCAGCACGTTGTGCGGGATGCCCCGGCGGCGCAGCAGCTGCGAGAGGATCTCCGAATTCTCCACGGAGACGGTGCCCACCAGCACCGGCTGGCCCTGCTCGTGCCGCTCGGCGATGTCCTCCACCACCGCGTGGAACTTCGCCTTCTCGGTCTTGTAGATCACGTCCGAGCGGTCGGTGCGGATCATCGGCCGGTGCGTCGGGATCGGTACCACGCCGACGTTGTAGACCTTGTTGAACTCGGCCGCCTCGGTCTGGGCGGTACCGGTCATACCGGAGAGCTTCTCGTACAAGCGGAAGTAGTTCTGCAGGGTGATCGTGGCAAGAGTCTGGTTCTCCTGCTTGATCTCCACGCCCTCCTTGGCCTCGATGGCCTGGTGCATGCCCTCGTTGTACCGCCGGCCGTGCAGGATGCGGCCGGTGAACTCGTCCACGATCAGCACCTCGCCGTCGGAGACGATGTAGTCCTTGTCCCGCTTGTACAGCTCCTTGGCCTTGATCGCGTTGTTCAGGTAGCCGACCAGCGGGGTGTTCACCGACTCGTACAGGTTGTCGATGCCGAGCCGGTCCTCGACCTTGGCCACGCCCCGCTCGGTCACCCCGACCGTGCGCTTGGACTCGTCGACCTCGTAGTCCCCGCTGCCCTCGGTGCCGCGCTCCATCCGCCCGACCACCCGGGCGAACTCCTGGTACCAGCGGGCCGACTGCTCGGCCGGGCCGGAGATGATCAGCGGGGTACGCGCCTCGTCGATGAGGATCGAGTCGACCTCGTCCACCACCGCGAAGTTGTGCCCGCGCTGGACCAGTTCGTCCTTGGACCAGGCCATGTTGTCGCGGAGGTAGTCGAACCCGAACTCGTTGTTGGTGCCGTACGTGATGTCGCACTCGTACGCGGCCTTGTGCAGGGCGGACGGCTGGTTGGGCAGGATCACGCCCACGGTCAGCCCGAGGAACCGGTGGATCTGCCCCATCCACTCGGCGTCCCGCTGTGCCAGGTAGTCATTGACGGTGACCACGTGCACGCCCTTGCCGGACAGCGCGTTGAGGTACACCGCGAGCACCGAGGTGAGCGTCTTGCCCTCACCGGTCTTCATCTCCGCGATGTTCCCGAAGTGCAGTGCGGCACCGCCCATCACCTGGACGTCGAAGTGCCGCTGGCCGAGCACCCGGTGGGCCGCCTCGCGGGCCGTGGCGAACGCCTCGGGCAGCAGGTCGTCAATGCTCTCCCCGTCGGCGACCCGCTCCTTGTACTGATCGGTAAGTTCCCGTAGCTCCGCGTCCGTGAGATCGACGTAGTTCTCCTCGATGGAGTTCACGGCATCGGCGATCGCCGAGAGGCGACGAAGCAAGCGTCCTTCGCCGGCGCGGAGGATCTTTTCGAACACGGACACGGATAGCGCTCCCTAGGCAGTCTGCCGAACCATCGTAGGCGGATTAGCCGTCCATCTGGCAGCCGCACCGGCCGAGCTTGCTTCGATCGTGACGAAACGGGCATGCGTTCGCGCTGGGCGAAACTCAGCGGGGGAAGTCAGCCGCCAGCCGGCGCGTAAGCGAGGATAGCCCGAGCCCCAAGGAAACGGCCACCGAGCGTGCTCCCCACGAGACTCACGACCGCCGATCCGCTGCCGGACTGGAGGGGCGCGGGAGGAGAGGAGCGGCGTGCGCGAGCTGCCTGACGAGATCATCCGGGCCGAGGGTGTGGTGCTGCGCCCGCCGCGGCTGTCCGACGCCGACGACATCGCGGCCGCGTGTACCGACCCCGCGATCCAGCGGTACGTGCCGGCGGTGCCGAGCCCGTACACGCGGGCGGACGCGGTGCACTACATCACCGAGGGTCGGGCGGCCATGCGGAACGCCGGTGGCCTCGCGCTGGTCGTTGCCGACCCGGCCACCGACCGGGTGATCGGCAGCGTCGGGCTGCACCACGTGTGGGCGGGTGACGGGCTCGCGGAGATCGGGTACTGGGTGGCGCCGTGGGCACGCGGCCGGGGCGTGGCGACCGCGGCCACCGCCGCCCTGGCCGGCTGGGGCCACCAGCACGGACTGTACCGGGTGGAGCTGCTCGCCGAGGCGGAGAATTGGCCCAGCCAGCGGGTCGCGATCGCGGCCGGCTTCCGCCGGGAGGGGGTACGCCGCGCGGGCGGGCGCAACCGCGACGGCAGCCGGGTGGATCTGGTGGTCTGGGCGCACCTCGCGGCGGACCCGCCCGGGCCGAGCCCGCGCTCCCTGCCCGACCTGCCCGGCGGGGTGCTGACCGACGGCGTGGTCCAACTCCGTCCACTATGGAGCGGAGACGTGGACGACATGTTCGCGCTGCGCTCGCTGCCCGAGTCCATCGAGAGCAGCGTGCCGCCGGTAGCGCCGGATCCGGTCCGGCTGGCCCGCCGCTGCGCCGAGTCGCCGAGCCACTGGCTGGCCGGCGAACGGGCCGAGCTGACCGTCCGGGACGCGGCGAGCGGCGCGTTCGCCGGCGACATCGGGCTGTTCTACCAGGACCAGCTCAGCAGCGAGGCGATGATCGGGTACGGGCTCATGCCGGCCTTCCGCGGTCGGGGGTTCGCCACCCGTACGGTCCGGCTGATCGCGGCGTGGGCGTTCGCGCAGGTGGGCGTCGCGCGGCTGATCGCCGGTACCGCGCCGGAGAACGTGGGCTCGCAGCGGGTACTGGAGCGGGCCGGCTTCACCCGCGAGGGGTACCTGCGCTCCCGGCTGCCCGGCGTGGGCGGTACCCGCATCGACGACATCCTCTGGGCCCTGCTGCCCGGAGAGCTGGTCGAGGACTAGCGCCCGGACCAGCGCAGGATCGAGCCGCGTACGGGTTGCCGCGTGGACGGTGGGTGGGTCGCTACCGGATCGGCCACGTCCCGATCATGTCAGAGATCGACCCATCCCACCGTCTACGGCGGGCTTGCGCCGGCCGGGGGCGGCCGGTCAGGCCATCAGCGAGATGACCCCGTAGTCGTAGGCGTGCCGGCGGTACACCACGCTGGGCTTGCCGGAGTCCTTGTCCAGGAACAGGTAGAAGTCATGGCCCACCAGCTCCATCTGGAACAGCGCGTCGTCGACGGTCATCGGCTCCGCCTGGTGCTCCTTCTCGCGGACGATGTGCCACGGCTGCTCGGCCTCATCGAGGTCGATGTCCAGGTCGATGTCGAACGGCTTGTTCTCCGCGCTGCCCCGCTGCGTGGGCTGCGCGAACAGCTCACCGCCCCGGCTGGCCTGTGCGGTCGCCTGCGCGACGGACACCGGAGCACGCCGGCCCCGGTGCACCCGGCGGCGGTCGGCCACCCGGCGCAGCCGCGCCTCCAGCTTGGCGATGGCGGTGTCCAGGGCGCTGTAGAAGTCAGCGGCACAGGCTTCGGCTCGGACCACGGGACCGCGCGAGGAGCAGGTCAACTCGACTCGCTGGCAATAGTCTGACTGGCGCGGATTGCGCTCGTGGGACAGCTCGACGTCTACTCGAATGATCTTCGGATCGTAGCGCTCGATCTTGTGGAGTTTCTCCGCTACGTGCTGGCGGTAATGGTCGGGCACCTCGACATTGCGGCCCTTGACAACCACGTCCACGCTCATCTCCCCCACTGTCTTTCGGTGGTATGCCGCCAAGGTGCGCGCCCGACGGCGGTGAGTTGAGTGGCGTCCTCCCTTCCGGGACTGAACCTGCTGAGGACTCTGACGCTAACCCTTGTCCGATCGTCCGTCACCCCTCGTTTCCAAGAACAACCCGTCGGAAATCAGTCCTATCTATCACATGACGGATATTTCGGGGTGAATTTCACTCCTGCGGGTGAGCACTGTAACGCTGGGTCGCGGCCACCACCGCGGCGGCCGGTACCTCGATGCCGTACCCGTCCAGCAGGCAGCCAACCGCGGCAAGAGTCGCCCCCGTGGTGAGGATGTCGTCCACTGCGATGATGACGGCGCCGCGCCGCTGCGCGTGTCCCACCCGCTCCAGCACCCGCTTACGAACCGCGAACGCTCCGACCGCCGCGGCGGCGCGCCCGGCCGCGTCCAGGTGCGCCGAGTCCGGGCGGG
>DATEJJ010000736.1:0-2508 GCA_035278125.1 Rugosimonospora sp. | reverse complement strand
TGGCCGATGCGGAGGCGGCGGCGGGCGCCAACCGGCAGACGGCCAAGGACGCCCGGCAGGCCGACGACGCGCGGCTGTGGCTGCTGCTGGAGACGATCGGCCAGGCGGCGGTCGGGCTGCGCCGGGAACTGGCGCTGGATCCGAGCACCGTGCTGCCCGCGGACCTGGTCGCCGCCGAGTCGGCCGACCGGCCCGGAGCCGGCGGCGGTACCGGGCGGGCACGGGCCCTGGAGGCGGATGACCCGGCCCACCTGGACCAGCTGCTCGGGCTGCCCAAGGCGCACCTGATCGTGGACGGGTACAACGTGACCAAGACCGGGTTCGGGGAGATCTCGCTGGAGCAGCAGCGCACCCGGCTGGTCAGCGGGCTGGGTGGGCTGGCCGCGCAGACCGGCGCCGAGGTCACCGCGGTCTTCGACGGCGCGGAGCGGGTGCTGGGGCTGCCGCCGGCGCCGCGCGGGGTGCGGGTCCTGTTCTCGCGCAAGGGGGAGACCGCGGACGAGCTGATCCGCCGGCTGGTACGCGCCGAGCCCGCGGGCCGGCCGATCGTGGTGATCTCCTCCGACCGGGAGGTGGCGGACGGGGTACGGCGCCACGGTGCGTACCCGCTCAGCTCGGGTACCCTGCTGCGCCGGCTGGCTCGCGTCTGAGTTCTGTCGTACCCCGCGCCTACGGTACGTGCATGCATGTTGACTGCGACACCTGCACGGTCCGGGGCACCGCGTGCGGCGGCTGCCTGATCAGTGTGATGCTGGGCGCCCCGCCGGACGGCGTCGAGCTGGATCCCGAGGAGCACCGGGCGCTGGGCGTCCTCGCCCAGGCCGGCATCGTGCCCGAGTTGCGGCTGGTCACCGACGACCCGCCCCGGGGGAGTCGCCGAGCCGCCTGACCGCCCGGGTCGCGCGCCCGCCTAGGATCGAGGCGGCGGTGAGAGGTGGGCCGGCAGGGAGGCGTGACGCGATGACCCCGCGCGGGTGGGCCGTACTGGCGCTGGTGCTGCTCGCGGCGGCGGTGATCGTCACCGCGTGGCTGCGGGTACCGTGGCACGACCTCGCCGCGCCCCGGTCCGACCAGCTCGCCGCGCTGCGGGAACTGCCCGCCGACGGGGTGGCCAAGGGCCGCGCGTTCCACCGGGACCTGCGCCCGGCCACGTACGGCTCGATGGTGGTGGCGCTGGTGGTCGCGCTGCTGCTCGGGCTGACTCCGGTCGGCGCCCGGCTGGTGGCGCTGTGCGGGCGCCCGTTCGGGGACAGCTGGCTGGCCCGGGCGGTGCTCGGCGGGCTGGCCGTGGTGTTCGCGAGCGCGCTGATCACCCTCCCGTTCGCGGCCTGGCGGCGCTCGGTCACGGTGCGGTACGGGCTGTCCACCCAGGGCTGGGGCGGTTGGGTGGTCGACCTGCTCAAGGGCTTCGCGGTCAGCGCGGTGCTCGGCGCCGTCGCGCTGCTCGGCTTCTACGCCATCACCCGGTACGCGCCGCGCTGGTGGTGGGCGTTCGGCGCGGCCGGTGCGGCGGCCCTCGTGGTACTGCTCTCGTTCGTGTTCCCGGTGCTGGTCGAGCCGATCTTCAACAGGTTCACCCCGATGGCCGGGGGGCCACTGCGTACCGAGCTGATGGCGATGGCGGCGCGGGACGGGGTCCCCGTACGCGACGTGCTGGTCGCCGACGCGTCCCGGCGTACCCGGGCGGTCAACGCGTACGTCTCCGGGTTCGGCGCGACCCGTCGCATCGTCGTGTACGACACGCTGCTGGAGAAGGCCAGCCCGGGCGAGGTGGAGAGCGTGGTGGCGCACGAGCTCGGGCACGCCAAGGACGGCGACGTGATCACCGGTACCGTGCTCGGCGCGCTGGGCGCCGGGGGTGCGGTCATCGCGGTGTACCTGCTGGGTCAGTGGGCCGGACTGCTGCGCCGGGCCGGTATCGACTCGATCGCCGAGCCGCGCTCGATCGCGCTGCTGCTCGCGGTGGCCGCCGTGGCCGGCACGCTCGCCGGCCCGGTGCAGAACGCGGTGTCCCGCCACATCGAGGCGCGTGCCGACGCGCACGCGCTCGCGCTGACCGGCGACCCGGGCACGTTCGAGTCCATGCAGGCCCAGCTGTCCCTGCTCAACCTCGGTGACCCCGACCCGAACCGGCTGGAGTACCTGCTGTTCGCCAGCCATCCGTCCACTGTGGAGCGGATGGCCGCGGCACGGGCGTACGGGCGGGGCGCCCGGTGAGCCGCACCCTGCTGGTGACGAACGACTTCCCGCCCCGGCCGGGCGGCATCCAGCAGTTCGTCCACAACCTCGCGCTGCGCCAGCCGGGCGACTCGCTGGTCGTGTACGCCTCGACCTGGCCGCGCGGGGACCGGCGCCCCGCCGCGAAGTTCGACGCCGACCAGCCGTTCGAGGTGGTCCGCGAGGACACCACGGTGCTGCTGCCCACGCCCGCGGTGGCGCGCCGGGCGGCGGAACTCGCCCGCGCGCACGGCTGCGACACGGTGTGGTTCGGCGCGGCCGCCCCGCTCG
>DATEJJ010000735.1:0-14611 GCA_035278125.1 Rugosimonospora sp. | reverse complement strand
GTCCAGCGGGCGCAGCCGGGGCCACCACAGGCGCATGAACGCGATGAACTCGCGCCGCTCGGCCACGTCCGCGGCGAACTGGTCGCGCGGCTGGGCGGTGGCCTCGCCGAGCAGCGACACCGCCTGGCGCCACAGCGCGTCCAGCACGTGACCGGCGGCCTTGGCGCGGACCGCGTTGCGCTTGGCCCCGCCGCCCAGCACCGTCTGGCGCAGGCGGTTAAGCTCCTTTGTGGACAGTCGCAGGAGGGTGCCCCGGTACAGCAGGCGCAGCTCCTCGGGCGCGCCGGGGCCGGCGTCCCGGGCGGCCCGCCCGAGTACCCGCGCCATCCGCTGCGAGCCCTTGACCGTGGCCACCTCGTCCGGATCCCGGCGGGTCGCCTCGACGCCGACCACCAGCGAGCCCAGCGAGCGCAGGGTCACCTCGTCCTCGCCGAGCGCGGGCAGTACCCGGGAGATGTAGTTGACGAACACGGGGGACGGCCCCACCACGAGCACCCCGCCGCCGGCGAAGCGCCTCCGGTCGGAGTAGAGCAGGTACGCCGCCCGGTGCAGCGCGACCGCCGTCTTGCCGGTACCCGGCCCGCCGCGTACCACGGTGACGCCCAGCGCGGGGGAGCGGATCGCCTCGTCCTGCTCCTTCTGGATGGTCGCGACGATGTCCCGCATCCCGGTACCGGTGGCCCGGGCCAGCGTGGCCACCAGCGCGCCGTCGCCGATCACGCGCAGGTCCGCCGGTGCCGCGTCCGGGTCGAGCAGGTCGTCCTCGACCCCGGTGACCCGCTCGCCGGTGGACTGGATGATGCGACGCCGGACCACGTCCATCGGGTCCACCGCGGTGGCCCGGTAGAACGCCGCCGCGGCCGGCGCCCGCCAGTCGATGACCAGCGCCCGCGCCTCCGCGTCCCGCAGCCCGATCCGGCCGATGTGCCGCACCTCGCCGCCGCGCAGGTCCAGCCGCCCGAACACCAGCCCGTCGTGCTCGGCGTCCAGCAGCCGGCGCCGCCGGGCCGCGTGGAAGACCATGGCGTCGCGCTCCACCAGTGCGCCGTAGTTGCCCACCCGGGCGATGCGGTACCCGGCGGCTTCGACCTCACGGACCTCTTTCTTGATCACTTCGAGGCGGGCGTACACCCGGTCGACGTGGCGCTGCTCCGCGGCGATCTCCTCCGCGGCGGCCGATGTGCTCAACTCTGTCCTCGCACTCCTCAGTGCACCTCGACGCCCTCGTCCTCGGGCTGCGCGTGCGGCGCGCCGGTCCGGCGCCGGGCGCGGGCGCGCAGCACGAGGGTGGTGGCGATGCCGAACAGTACCGCCACGAGCAGCGCGACCCAGGCGAAATTCTGCAGCCAGGCTTCGGCCGCCTTGCCGGCGAAGTAGATGGCCGCGGTGGTGCCGCCCGCCCAGGCGATACCGCCGCTCGCGTTGGCCACCAGGAATTTGGGGTACGGCACGCGCAGCGCTCCGGCGAGCGGGCCGGCCAGGATGCGCAGCAGCGCCACGAACCGGCCGAAGAAGATGGCCCACACGCCCCAGCGGTCGAAGGCCCGTTCGGCACTGCGCAACTGGGTCTCGCCGAGATGGTCGGGGAACCGCCGGCCGAGCCGCTCCAGCAGGCCACGACCACCACGCCGGCCGATCGCGTAGCCGACCGAGTCGCCCACAACGGCACCGGCGCTACCCGCGACGCCCACCCACCACACGTCCGCGTGCCCGCTCGCGGCGAGCAGGGACGCGGTCACCAGCGCGATCTCGCCGGGCAGCGGGATACCCATGCTCTCGGTGCCGATGATGAGCGCGACCATCAGGTAGAGCAGCAGCGGCGGCAGGGTACCCAGCCAGTCCGTTATCGCGCCCATCGGGCAACGGTACTTCACGCGGATACAGCGGGGCCCCCACACCCGGGCAGGTATGAGGGCCCTGGTACACGCCGCTCAGGACTCGAAGACGCCAGCCTCGACCAGACGCTTCTCGGTGGCCTCCCACCCGTCACCGGGGTGGGCGGCGGCCAGCGCGGCCAGCTCTGCGCGGATCTTCGTGCCGTGTCCGGCACCGGTCAGCACCCGGATCTCCTCGGCGAACGCGTCGGAGTCGGTCCTCAGGTGGACCGTCTTGCCGTTGGTCAGGTTGCGCACGTACGCGTGCTTGCCGTGGTTGAGCGGGATGACGTACTTGTACTCGCCCAGCACGCTCAGGGCGCCACCAGCCGCGCCGGCCTGGCCGGCGCGGACGGATGCGCGCGCGGTCTTGGAGGTGTTGCTCGCCACGCGGGGGACTCCTTGGTCTGCGGAAACGGTGATCGGTGGGAAACCCGGAGCAAGTTTACCCCGAGCCGGTCGGCCGGTGCCGCCTCGGTCGGTCGGGCAATCTGTCCCCTGCCATTTTCGTGATTCTCTAGCGTCTCTTGATTCGCACGGGCATCATGAACATCGGAACGTCGGAGGTCCGCCCTGGCGGGGGCTCCCGACACGACAAGTCTTGGCAAAACCGAAAATCGGGACATCACTCACAGGATCTCACCCGCATCTTCAGGTCGTAGGGGAAGACGCACCTGGACGACCGGGGGAGGTCAGCTGTGCCAACACGTGGCGTCGTGTACGTCCACTCGACCCCACTCGCCGTGTGTGCGCACGTCGAGTGGGCAATCGCGCGTGTCCTCGCCGCGCCGGCCAATCTTCACTGGACCCTGCAACCGGTCGAGCCGGGTGCCCGCCGGGCCGAGTGCAGCTGGGGCGGGCGTGAGGGCACCGGAGCCGAGTTGGCCGCTGCGCTCCGCCAGTGGCCGATGATCCGTTTCGAGGTGACCGAGGAGCCCAGCCCCGGCGTGGACGGGCAGCGCTTCATGTACGTACCCGGGCGGGGCCTGTTCAGCGCGACCATGAGCGCCAACGGCGACCTGCTGGTGGGCGAGGACCGGTTACGCACGCTGATGGCCACCGCACGCGGCCCCGAGGGGCTCGCGCACGCCCTGGACAAGGCGCTGGGTACCGCGTGGGACGCGGAGCTGGAGCCGTACCGGTACGCCGGCGACGGCGCCCCGGTCACCTGGCTCACCCGGGTAGGCTGACCCGCCAGTCAGGATTCCGGCCGGTGAGCCCCAGCACCCGGTGCAGCGGCGGCGCGCTGTCCGGTACCGGTACCGCCGGCCCGTACACGCCCATGGCCCGGCCCTGTTCGGCTGTCTTCGCCACCTCGTCGAGCAGCACCGCCAGCACCTCCCCGTCCCAGCTGACCGGCTGGCCGGTGGCGCGGGCCAGATCCCAGCCGTGCACCACCAGTTCGCCCAGCACCATCCCGCCGACCATGGCCGCCGGCAACTCGGTCGGGCCGCCCAGCCGGGTGGTACCCCGCCAGGCGGCCGGCTCGCCCCACGCGGCGACCACCGCGTCGAGGTACGCGCCGAGCCGTCCGGCCCAGTCGCCACCGGCCAGGTCGGCCTCCCGCTCGGTCGCGGCCGGCGGGGGTACCGCCTGCCCGCCTGCGGCGGCCACCAGCGACGGGCCCCAGAACAGCAGGTGGTTGACCAGCCCGCGGACGTCGTACTCGCGGCACGGGGTCGGTACGCCGAGTTGGTCGGCGCGGATGCCGCGGATGACCGCGGCGGTGGGCTCGGCCGCGGCGGCGACCAGGGAGTGTCCATCCATCCGGCGACGCTAGCCAGCCGGCCTGCCGCGTGTCTTGAACAAACGCGACACCTACCGTTGGGGCATGCGGGACGCCCGAGAGGTCGGTGGCGCCTGGGCCAGCTTCCAGCGCCACGCGTTCGCGGCACCGGCCGGCGACCTCGCGCCGTTCGTCGCGCGGTACTGGACGGCGTACTGGGACCTGCGCGGCCAGCCACCGTACCGGCAGCTCATCGTGCCGTACCCGAACGTGCACCTGTCGTTCGTCACGGGTACCCCGCCGACCGTGTACGGGGTGACCCGGGGGCACATGTACCGGGTACTCGCCGGGCAGGGGAGGGCGTTCGGGATCGCGTTCCGGCCCGGCTGCTTCCGCCCGTTCCTGGGCCGGCCGGTGTCCAGCCTCACTGACCGGTCAGTCAGCGCGGCGGAGATCTTCGGCGCGTGCGTACCGGCGGCGGCCATGGCCGGTGCGCCCGACTTCGCGGCCCAGGTGCGGATCGCCGAGGAGTTCCTGTGCGCGCACCTGCCGCCCGGGGATCCGGTGGCCGAGGCGGTCGCCGGAATGGTGGCGCGGATCGCCGCCGAGCCCGACCTCGCCCGGGTGGAGATGCTTGCCGAGCGGGTGGGTACCGGCGTGCGCCGGCTGCAGCGCCTGTTCGCCGGATACGTCGGCGTCGGGCCCAAGTGGGTGATCCGGCGGTTCCGGCTGCACGAGGTGACCGAGCGGCTGGCCGGTGGCGAGCCCGTCGCCTGGGCCCGGCTGGCCACCGACCTCGGCTACGCCGACCAGGCCCACCTGACCCGCGACTTCACCCAGGTCTTCGGCGAGCCACCCACCTGGTACGCGCAGCGGTACCCAAGCACAGTGAACCATGCTGATTCGACCTGACCCGGAGGGCTGGCAGATACGGCGGATGCGTCGCGCCGTACCGCAACGATCACCGACGTCGCTGACAGAGATCCCGTCCACTCCCGGACCGTCGGCCGGTGGGGCGATCCCCGGTCGACGTCCCCGGCTCCGCCCGCTGACCGCTCAGTCGGTCCGCTTCGGGTGTCCGGTACCCGCATACCTGATCCAGCAGGTTCGGCTCTCCAGCCTTTGGCGGCGTCGTTGGAACCAAAGCGCACAACGTACCCACCGGGGCGCGGCGGTGGTGCCGCTCGATCGCCGCGCCTGGTGCTCACTGCCCGGTGGGCCGCGGCACTGGCCCGAAGTCGGCGACGGGTTGTCCCGTCAGTGCGCGGTGCAGATCGGGGTCCGCGAACACCTCGGCGGTGTGCCGCCATTCGATCAATAGCTGCGACACCGCCGCGGTGTTGCCGATGGCGGCTGCGGCTTCCGTCGTCTCCACGAATTGCTCTGCCATGAGGTCGCGGTCGGCTACCGGCAGGAAGCGCACCCACGGCATCGCGGTCGGCAGCACCTCGCGCAGGAGGTCGGGGTCCCCGCGCGCGATCCCGGCGAGCAACCGAGCCGTCACGTCAATGACTTCGGCCTCGGCATCAGCACGGTCGGCCGACATCAGGACCAGGTCCGTCGCGTCTCTACGACGCAGGCGTACCGCTCGCGTGCGGGTCAGCCGATCGGCGGTCTCGACAGGCTGGCGTAGCAGTTCGGAGAAGGGCACTGATTCCAGCGGTGCGGCGGTCACACATCAAGAAGTACCCCAGTGGCCAGCAACTCGGGCTGCCCGGAACAGGCAGGTTGCTGGCGAAACGTGCAGCTCGGCAGCGCAGGGGTCGTGATCGGAGCCTGCCGGCAGATTGTCAAGGAGAATGCACGATCTGCCGGCAACCTCAGATCTACGAGCGGGCCGAGGGGCTACAGCGGGATGTTGCCGTGCGCGCCGCGGGCGGCGGGGGCGGCGGCGAGCGCCTCGGCGATGCGGCGGCGCGTCTCCGCCGGCTTGATGACGTCGTCCACCACGCCGATCTCCAGCGCGCGGTGTACCCCGCCCGCCACCTTCGCCTGCTCCTCGATGAGCTGCGCGCGCAGCGCCTCGCGCTGGTCGTGGGGGGCCGCGGCCAGGCGCTTGCGGTGCAGGATGTTCACCGCCGCGCTCGGGCCCATCACCGCGAGTTCCGCGTTGGGCCAGGCGAACACCGCGGTCGCGCCCAGCGAGCGGGAGTTCATCGCGATGTACGCGCCGCCGTACGCCTTGCGGGTCACCAGGGTCACCCGGGGTACCACCGCCTCGGCGAACGCGTGCAGCAGCTTCGCGCCGCGGCGTACCACGCCGTCCCACTCCTGGCCCACGCCGGGCAGGTACCCGGGTACGTCGACCAGGACGATCAGCGGTACCCCCAGCGAGTCGCACATGCGCACGAAGCGTGCCGCCTTCTCCGCGGACGTGGCGTCCAGGCAGCCACCGAGGCGCAGCGGGTTGTTCGCGATGACGCCCACGGTACGGCCGGCGAAGCGCCCCAGTGTGGTCACGATGTTCGGCGCCCACTTGGCGTGCAGCTCCACGCCCGGCTCGTCCAGCAGCGCCTTGATGACCGGCTTCACGTCGTAGGCGCGGGCGGCCTCGGCCGGCAGCAGGGTGGACAGGTCGATCGCGTCGGCCACGTCGGCGGGGGAGAACCGGCCCTGGCGGCCGAGGAGCGCGGCCAGGCGGCGCGCTTCGGCCATCGCGGTGCCGTCGTCCTTGGTGGTCACGTGTACCACGCCGGAGCGCCGGCCGTGCGCCTCCGGACCGCCGAGCCGCTCCATGTCGACCTGCTCGCCGGTGACGCTGCGCACCACCTCGGGTCCGGTCACGAAGATGCGGCCGCCACCGCTCATGATGACGATGTCGGTCAGGGCCGGACCGTACGCCGCGCCGCCGGCCGCCGGGCCGAGTACGACGGAGATCTGCGGTACCCGGCCGGAGGCCCGTACCATCGCCGCGAAGACCTGCCCGACCGCGTCCAGCGCGACCACGCCCTCCGCCAGGCGGGCGCCACCGGAGTGCCAGAGGGCCAGCACCGGTACCCGCTCGCGGACCGCCGTGTCGATGGCGTCCACGATGTGCCGGCAGCCCTCGATGCCCATCGCACCGCCCATCCGGGTACCGTCGCTGGCGTACGCGATGGCCGGGGTACCGTCGATCTCGCCGCGCGCGTACAGCACGCCGGACTCGTCGCGCGGTACCAGCAGGCGCAGCGAGCCGCTGTCGAACAGTGCGCGCAACCGCACCTCGGGGTCACGCGAGTCTACTGTGGACTCGTCCGCGATGGCGGGAGTGGTCACGACGTCCTCCAACGGCTCAGATGCGGGTGAAGGCCAGGACAGCGTTGTGGCCGCCGAAGCCGAACGAGTTGTTGAGCGCGGCCGGGATCTCCAGGTGCCGCGCCTTGTGCGCCGCGACATCGAGGTCGAGCGCGTCGTCGGGGTCGTCCAGGTTGATGGTGGGGGGTACCACGCCGTGGTACACGGCGAGGATGGTGGCGATCGACTCGACCGCGCCGGCCGCGCCGAGCAGGTGACCGTGCATGGACTTGGTGGAGGTCACCACGGGGTGGTCGCCGACCGCCTGGCGCAGCGCCACGATCTCCGCGATGTCGCCCACCGGCGTCGAGGTGGCGTGCGCGTTGACGTGCACGATGTCGGCGCCGGCCAGCCCCGCGTCGCGCAGGGCCGCGCGGATCGCGCGTACGCTGCCCCGGCCCTCGGGGTCGGGCTGCACGATGTCGTACCCGTCGGAGGTGATGCCGGACCCGGCGAGCCGCGCGTACGCCCGCGCGCCCCGGGCCCGCGCGTGCTCGGCGTTCTCCAGGATCACGATGCCGGCGCCCTCGCCCAGCACGAACCCGTCCCGCGCCTTGTCGAACGGGCGGGAGGCGCGCTCCGGCTCGTCGTTGCGGGTGGACATGGCGCGCATCGCGGCGAACCCGGCGATGGGCAGCGGGTGTACCACGGCCTCGGTACCGCCGGCGACCACCACGTCGGCCCGGCCGGCCCGGATGATGTCCAGTCCCCAGATGATCGCCTCGGCGCCGGTGGCGCAGGCGCTGGCGGGGCAGTGCACGCCCGCCCGCGCGCCCAGTTCCAGGCCCACCCAGGCGGCCGGCCCGTTGGGCATCAGCATGGGTACCGTGTGCGGGCTCACCTTGCGCGGCCCGGACGCCTCCAGGATGTCGTCCTGGTTCAGCAGGGTCTGCGCGCCGCCAATGCCGGTACCCACCACCACCGCGAGGCGCTCCGGGTCCAGGCCGGAGCCGGCCAGGTCGGAGTCGGCCCAGGCTTGGTGCGCGGCGATCAGCGCGGTCGCCTCGGCCCGGTCCAGCCGGCGCAGCTTGACCCGCTCCAGCACCTCGGACGGGTCGACGACCAGCTGCGCCGCGATGCGTACCGGCAGGCCGGCGGCCCACTCCTGGGTGAGTGCACTCACCCCGGAGCGGCCGGCGACCATCGCCTCCCAGGTTGCCGGAGCGTCCCCGCCGAGCGGCGTGGTCGCACCGATCCCGGTGACGAGTACTTCGGGGCGTTCTGTCACGGGTTCGCCTTCTGGATGTACGACACCGCGTCACCCACCGTCTTCAGATTCTGCACCTCGTCGTCCGGGATCTTCACGCCGAACTTCTCCTCGGCGGCGACGACGACCTCCACCATCGACAGCGAGTCGACGTCGAGGTCGTCGGTGAAGGACTTGTCCTCGGCGACGTCGTCCGGGTTCACCCCGGCGACCTCTTCCAGGATCTCGGCGAGGCCGGTGGTGATCTCGTCACGGCTCGGCATGTGGATCTGTTTCCTCTCGTTGGTGGTTGGGTTCCGGTCCGCGTCGGGCCGCCCTCACGGGCAGCGCACGACCTGCCCGGCGTAGGTGAGGCCGCCGCCGAAGCCGAACAGCAGCACCGGCGCGCCCGAGGGCACCTCCCGGCGCTCGACCAGCTTGGACAGGGCCAGCGGTACGCTCGCCGCCGAGGTGTTCCCGGACTCGACGATGTCCTTGGCGACCACCGCGCTCTCGTCCAGCCCCAGCTTGCGGGCCAGCGGCTCGATGATGCGCAGGTTCGCCTGGTGCGGTACGAACGCCGCCAGTTCCTTGGGCGTGATGCCGGCGGCGGCGCACGCCTGCTCGGCCAGGCCCGGCAGCACCACGGTGGCCCAGCGGAACACGGCCTGGCCGTTCTGCACGATGTACGGCCGCCAGCCCTCGATCTTCAGCACGTCGCCCCGGTCCGGCACCGAACCCCAGAGCACCGGGCCGATGCCGGGCTGCTCGCCCTCGGCGACCCCGGTCACCACGGCCGCGCCCGCACCGTCGCCGAACAGCACGCACGAGGCGCGGTCGGTCCAGTCGGTGACGTCGGTGAGCTTCTCCGCGCCGACCACGATGGCGTTGCGCGCCGCGCCCGCACGGATCGCGTGGTCCACGGTGGCCAGCGCGTACTCGTAGCCGGAGCACGCGGTGTTGATGTCGTACGCGGCCGGCGAGGTGATGCCCAGCTTGGCCGCGACCCGGGTGGCCACGTTCGGGCAGCGGTCGATCGAGGAGCAGGTGGCGACCGCGATCAGATCGATGTCCGTCGCGGCCAGGCCGGAGTTGGCCAGGGCCTTGGCCGCCGCCGCGGTGGCCATGTCCGCGACCGTCTCGCTGTCCGCGATCCGGCGGGTCACGATGCCGACGCGGTCACGGATCCATTCATCGCTGGTATCCACCATCTGGGCGAGTTCGTCGTTGGTCAGTACCCGCGTCGGCTGGTAGTGGCCGAGTGCGATGATCTTGGAGCCGGATGCGGTCACAGATGTCCTCCGATGCGGGCGAGGGGCTGGCCCGGAGCGACCGGGTCGTCGTGGTGGGCGAGCCATTCGGTGAGTACCCCCGAGCCGTGCGCGGTCACCTCGACCGGGCCCTGCCTGGTGCTCACCTGGCCGAGACGCTGGCCGGCGCGCACCTCGTCGCCCTCGGCGAGGTCGTCGGCGGGCTGGAAGTTGCCGGCGGCCGCGGCGACCACGACACGGAACTGGGGGGTGGGCTCCGCGCTGGGGGTGACGCCGTGCCGGGCCACCAGGTCGCGGGCGGCGGCGAGGTCGTCCGGCGTGTTCACGCTGAGGATCTCCACGCCGGGCAGGGACCGCTTGGCCAAGCCGGCGAGGGTACCCGCCGGGGGCAGCTCGATGATCGCGGTGACCCCGATCTGCGCCATGGTCTGCATGCAGAGGTCCCAGCGGACCGAGGCGGTGACCTGGCGGACGAGCCGCAGCACGACCTCGCGTCCGGTGGTGACCGCGGTGCCGTCCAGGTTGGACAGCAGGATCTTGGTCGGGTCGCCGGGAGAGACACCTCCCGCCACGCCGGACAGCGCCCGCTCCGCTGGCGCCATGTACGGCGTGTGGAACGCCCCGGCCACCTTGAGCTGGATCACCCGTACCTTCACCGGCGGCGCGGCGGCGAACTTCTCCAGCGCGTCCTGCGCGCCCGCGGCGACGATCTGCCCGGCGCCGTTGCGGTTGGCCGGGTACAGCCCGGCGCCCTCGATAGCGGCGACCACCTCGTCCGGCTCGCCACCGACCACGGCGGCCATACCGGTCGGCTCCAGCGCGCACGCCGCCGCCATCTCCCGGCCGCGTACCGCCGCCAGCGTCACCGCCGCCTCCGGCGTGAGTACCCCGGCCAGCGTCACCGCACCGAGTTCACCCACGCTGTGCCCGGCGACCAGCCCGGCGTCGTACATGGGCAGGTGCTCGGCGGCCAGCAGTGCGGCGGCCACCAGCAGCGGCTGGGTACGGGCGGTGTCCTTGATCTCGTCGGCGCCGGCCTCCGTACCCAGGTGCACCAGGTCCAGCCCGGTCAGGGCGGACCACCAGCGCAGCCGGGCTTCGGTGCCGGACAGGTCCAGCCAGGGCGCGAGGAAGCCCGGCTTCTGGGCACCCTGGCCCGGGGCGAGTACGGCGAGCACGCCTTCGACTGTCCCTGATCACCACCGCGGGTACGGGTATCGACGGGTACGAAACCCAACCACGACTTTTGTAGGATTCCTCCAATGGACGATCAGTCAGTGTGCCCTTTGTCATCCAGAGTGACATATGGTGTGCCGGATCACGGCGTTCGACCGTCCGGCGGGTCCAGCCGGGCGATCGTGAGCGCGATCCGCAGCGTGAACGCGTGCCGGGGAGTCAGCGGTGACAGGCCGGTGGTCTCCGCCACCCGGCGCAGACGGTACCGCACCGTGTTGGGATGCACGTAGAGCGCGCGGGCCGCGCTCTCCAGCACCACGCCCGACTCGAAGAAGGAGTCGAGCGTCTCCAGCAGTTCGCCGCCGGCCCGGACCAGCGAGCCGTACACCTCCTGGCGCAGGATGCGCCGCGCCTCCTGGTCACCGGCCAGCGCCCGCTCGGGCAGCAGGTCGGCGGCGCGTACCGGCCGGGGCGCGGACGGCCAGGCCGGCGCCGCGCGGTACCCGGCCAGCGCGGCCCGTACCGACTCGGTGGCCTCGTCCAGCCGGGTCACCACGGGACCCACCACCACCGGACCGGCGCCGAACCCGACCAGCAGCTTCTCGGTGGCGGCCAGCGGATCGGCCGCCCCGCCGAGTACCACCACCAGCCGGTCCCCGTGCACCCCGCCGAGCACCTCGACGCCCATGCGCCGCGCCGCGCGGTACAGCGTGTGGATGATGGCCGCGGACTCGCCCCCGGGTGAGCGGCCGACGGCGACCGCCACTGACGGCGGGTCTGCCCAGCCCAGCGCGGCCGCCCGGCTGGACAGCACGTCGGCCGACTCGCCGCGCAGCAGCGCGTCCACCAGCAGCGCCTGCAGCCGGGCGTCCCAGGCGCCGCGGCTCTCCGCGGCCCGGGCGTAGACGCGGGCGGCGGCGAACGCGATCTCCCGGGAGAAGGTGAGCACGGCCTCGCGCAGCGCCAGCTCCTCGCCGGGCGCGGCCAGGTGCGGCACCTGCTCCTCGACCACGTCGATGGTGACCTTGATCAGCTGAACCGTCTGCTGCAGGTTCAGCGAGCGGGCCATGGCGCGCGGCGCGGACTCGAAGACCTCGTCCGAGACCTCCTGCTCCGGGCCGGCCTGGCGCAGCCACTCCACCAGCGAGCGCACCCCGGCCTGTGCCACCAGCATGACCCAGGCCCGCTGGTCGGCGGGTACCTCGCGGAACCAGGGCAGCACCTCGTCCATGCGCGCCACGCTCGCCGTGGCCAGGGCACCGGCCGCGCGCTCCACCCGGGGCAGCGTGGCCGCCAGCTCCTTGGGTGCGCTGCCGTCCGCCATGGCCCCAGCCTGCCACGGCCCGGCCGTCAGGGGGCGGACGTCCACTCCGTCACGGTGAGCACCTCGGCCTGGCGCGGGAAGACCTTCTCGGTGAGTACCCGGTGCACCTCCGGGTCGGCGTCCAGGCAGCCGTCGGACAGCACGGTGAGCGCGAAGTCGAGGTCCGCCGCCTGGCGCAGCGTGGACAGCACCACGCCGCTGGTCGCGATGCCGGTGAGCACCAGGCTGTCGATACCGCCCGCGCGCAGCACCAGATCCAGGTCGCTGCCGGCGAAGGCGCTCACCCGCTTCTTGGTGACGACCGTCTCGCCCGCCTCCGGCGCCACCTCCGGGTGGATCGCGGCATCCGGGTCGCCCGTGGTGAACCTACCGGTACCGGCCACCGCGCCGAACGCCTTGTTGCGCGGACTGACCTCCGGGTACCCGGTGCGGAACCCGACCACCACGTAGACGACCGGGGTACCGGCGGCCCGTGCGGCCCCGATCGCGACGCGCAGTTGAGCCAGGTACGCGTCGCCCTGGAACCGCTCGACGATCCCGCGCTGGACGTCCATCACGAGGAGTGCACTCTTGGCCATTCCTGTTGTCCTTTCAGGGTTTCGGTGGGTGCCTCGGGAGCGGATCGCTGGTGCCGGCCGCGCAGCGCCGAGGCGAGTGCGCCGACCAGTGCCATCGCGGCGGCCACGCTGAACACGGTGATCAGGCCGTGGTGGAACGGCCCGGAGACGAGCTGCGGGAAGAACTCCTTGCCGGTGAGGGCGCGTACGCTGCTCGCCGGGAGCGTGCCGAGCACGCCGGTCGCGCCGAGCAGGTGGCCGATCGGGTTGTCGCCGAGGAACGTGGCGAACAGCGTGCTCACCGGCGGCAGGCCGGCCACCTGGCGCGCGGTCGCGTCGGGTACCCCCTGCGCCCGCAGGCCGGCCGCGAGCGTGTGCGGCAGCGACCCGGCCAGCCCGGTGATCATCAGCGAGAAGAACACGCCGATGGACAGGGCGGTGCCCGAGTTCTGGAAGGTGGCCCGCATGCCCGAGGCGACGCCGCGCTGGCCGGGTGGGACGCTGCCCATGATGGCCGAGGTGTTGGGCGCGGAGAACATGCCCTGCCCCAGCCCGGACACCACGAGCAGCGCGGCGAACGCGGGGTACGGGAAGTCCACCGGCAGCAGGAGCAGCCCGACGAACGCGGCGGCCACCAGTACCAGGCCGGTGGTGGCGAACAGGCGCGCACCGTACCGGTCCGAGAGGTACCCGGAGATCGGGCCGCCGAGCAGGAACCCGAGGGTCAGCGGCAGCATGAAGATGCCGGCCCACAGCGGGGTACGCGCGAAGTCGTAGCCGTGCAACGGCAGCCAGATGCCCTGCAGCCAGATGATCAGCATGAACTGCATGCCGCCGCGGGCGATCGCGATCAGCAGGGCGGCCAGGTTACCCGCCGCGAACGCGCGCACGCGGAACAGCGCCAGCCGGAACATCGGCTCGCGTACCCGCGTCTCCACCAGACAGAAGGTGACCAACAGCGCCAACCCGGTGCCGAGGCCGCCGAGTACCCACGGGTTGGTCCAGCCGGTCGCGTGGCCGCCGTACGGCTGGATGCCGTAGGTGATCGCGGCGAGCAGCGCGGCGGCGCCCGCGGTGAAGGTGAGGTTGCCGACCCAGTCGATGCGGCCGGGGGTACGCGCGCCGGTCTCGCGCAGGCTGCGGTACGACCAGATGGTGCCGACCACTCCGATGGGTACGCTCACCCAGAACACGGCGCGCCAGTCGATGGCGGCCAGCACCCCGCCCGCGAGCAGCCCGAGAAACTGCCCGGCCAGCGCGGTGATCTGGTTGATACCCAGCGCCATGCCGCGCTGCCGGGCCGGGAAGGCGTCGGTGAGGATCGCTGCCGAATTCGCGGTCAGCATCGCCCCGCCGACCGCCTGCACCACGCGCAGCCCGATCAGCCACAGCGCGCCCGGGCCGCCCCGCAACGGGTCGAGGGACAGCGCCAGCGAGGCGGCGGCGAAGATCGCGAAGCCCATGTTGTACATCCGCACCCGGCCGAACATGTCGCCGAGCCGGCCCAGCGCGACCACGAGTACCGCGGAGACGAGGATGTAGCCCAGGATCAGCCAGAGCAGGTAGCCGATATTGCCCGGGGCGAGCGGGTCGAGGCCGATACCCCGGAAGATGACCGGCAGCGAGATGATCACGATCGAGCCGTCGATGGTGGCGATCAGTACGCCCATTGTGGTGTTCGACAGCGCCACCCACTTGTACCGCGCGCTGCGCGTCTCCGGCACGCCTGTCACAGCCGCTCCGCCAGCCGGTCGAGCAGCGGTATGACGGCCTGGATCCGGCGCCGCTCCGCCACGGTGAACTCCCGGTCCAGTGCGGTGGCGAGCAGCCGTACCGCGTCCGAGCGCCGGTCCGCCAGCAGCCTGCGCCCGGTACCGGTGACGGTCATCACCACGCGCCGCCCGTCCTCCGGGTCCCGCCGCCGGCTGACCAGCCCCCGCTCCTCCAGTGCGGCCAGCGTGCTCGCCATGGCCTGCGGGCGTACCCGCTCCAGTTCGGCGAGCGAGCCGGGCGAGTCGGGGCCGTCGCGCTCCAGCCGGGCCAGGACGGATGTCTCGGAGAGGGTCAGGTCGCCCTCGGTACGTGCCTGCCGTACCCGGCGCGCGATGCGCCCCACGACCAGCTTGAGCGCCGTCGCCAGCTCGGTGGCTTCGGCCGGCAACGACTTCGTACCGTCCATAGTACTAAGCCTAGCTTAATCAACCTGATGTAACTAATCCTGGTC
>DATEJJ010000734.1:0-20386 GCA_035278125.1 Rugosimonospora sp. | reverse complement strand
CGACGCGCACCGCGAGCGCCTCCCGGCGGCGGCGCGAGCGCTGCAGGTTGCGGGCCTCGTTGGCGACGATCGCGAGCAACCAGGGCCGGAACCCTGACTCGCCCCGGTAGAGCCGCAGCCGCCCGAACGCCTTCACGAACGCCTCCTGCACGACATCTTCGGCATCGTCGCCGGCGCCGAGCAGTGCCGCCGTGCGGATGGCGAGCGCGCTGTGCCCGGCGACCAGATGCTCGTAGGCGTCCAGGTCGCCACGGCGCGCGCGGGCCACGAGGTCGGCGTCGTCCAGTTGGCACCTCCGTACTCGTGACTGTAGACACCGCCCGGCGCGGTCAGGTTCCAGCGCCGACGATGGAACCTGCCGCGACCCGGCGGTGTCGTGCAGGTATGACGACACGGCGGGGGTTTCTCGGGATGGCCGGCCTGGCCGGCGGTGTGGCGCTGGCGGGCTGTTCGGGCCGGCCGCGCGGAATGCGGGCGGTGCCGGACGCGTTGCTGGTCGACACCGCGCGGGGTCTGGCGGTGTTGCGCGGCAACCGGTGCGCGGTGGCCGGCGTCGCGGTGGTCGCGCCGGACGCGACCACGATCTATGCGACGGTACCGGCGCCAGGCGGCACGCGCTTGGAGACGATCGCGACGGACAGCGGTACGGTCGCCGCGAGCACGGTGCTGCCGGACGCGTGGGAGCCCCGGATCGTGTCGCCGGACGGCCGGCTCGTCGCGCTCGTGCCGCCCGGGCACGGGGCTGGGCGGGAGCACTCGACGATCCTGGTCGCCGACGGATCGGGCGTACGGCACCGGTTGGAGTTGGCGGGCAACGTGGTGCCGGACGCGTTCGGGGAGGCTGGTACGACCATGTTCGTTCTCGACTGGCTGCCGCCGGCGGCGCCGGACCGGTACCGGGTGCGCGCGGTGGACCTCGCTTCGGGCAAACCCGGGCCGTTGCTGACCCGGACCAAGGTGCCGGTGCCGCCGGGCGCCGAGGAGGAGATGCGCGGCACGGCCCGGCAGGCGGTGTTCAGCCCGGACCTGGCGACGCTGTACACCTTGTACACGAACCAGCCGGACCACTGGCACACGCGCGATCTGATCGCCGGGCACAAGGCGGCGGAGACGCCGGCGTTCGTACACACGCTGAGCCTGGCGGTCGGGTGGGCGTACTGTGTGGACCTGCCCGAGCCGTTCGGGCGCGGCGCGGCGGCGGGGCACGCGCAGGCGATCGCGCCGGACGGGTCCGTGCTGCTGGTCGCGGACTGCACGAGCGGGCATGTCGCGGCCGTGGACACGGAGAGTCTGGCGGTACGCAGGGTGGCGGCGCTTCCGGCCGCGACCGGTACCGCGAGCGCGGCGGTCGCGCCGGACGGCGAGCGCTTGTACGTCGGGGCGGGCCAGCGGGTCTACGTGGTGGCGGTGGCGACGCTGGCCGTGGCCGGGGAGTGGAGCCTGCCGGCGGCGGCGCGCGGTCTGGCGGTGAGCAAGGACGGCAGCCGCCTACTGATCGGCCACTCAGGTGCGGTGTCCTGGTTGGACGCGGCCTCGGGCAGGCAGCTCGGCCAGGTTCCGGTGGCCGGTCTCACCCAGGTGCGGCGCGTCGCCTGAGCCGGCTCAGGGCATCTCGGCGAGCAGGTCGTCGCGGCCGAGCAGGCGTGCCGTGTCCATTGCGGACGGTGTGCCCGCGTGCGGGTCGGCACCGGCTGCCAGCAGCAGCCGGGCCACCTCGTCCGCCGCCGTGAACACCGCACCCGCCAGTGGTGTCCGGCCCCGGTCGTTCATCCGGTTCGGGTCGGCGCCGCGCCGCAGGAGCGCGTCCACCACCTCCGCGTGGCCGTGGTACGCGGCCAGCATGAGCAGCGAGTCGCCGCTGTCGTTAGCCAGGTTCGCGGGTACCCCCTGGTCGACGTATGTGGCGAGTTCGGTGGCGCGCCCCTGCCGGGCCAGGTCGAATAGCTCAGCGGCGAAATCCGGCTCGCTCATACCGCGAGAATAGACGTCAGTTGCCGATCCGGATCGGTGGCGTGTGCCGGTACACCGCACTGACCTGGTACGCCCGGCGTTCCAGCGCGCGTACGGCGGCGCGCACCTTCGCCATCGCGTTGGGTCCCAGGTGCCGGACCGCGGTGAGCACCAGCGTCTCGCCCTCGGGGTCGTTCACCGCGCTGATGTTGACGGTACCGACGCCGGGTGCGTACCACT
This sequence comes from Rugosimonospora sp., assembly GCA_035278125.1. Taxonomy (GTDB): domain Bacteria; phylum Actinomycetota; class Actinomycetes; order Mycobacteriales; family Micromonosporaceae; genus DATEJJ01. The sequence continues at coordinate 18,196 of DATEJJ010000734.1, read as the reverse complement.
TGCGCTGGTGCCCGCTCGCCGGGTCGAGCGGACTGTTCTCGTCGATGACGAGTACGCCTTTGTAGCAGCCGGTCGGTACGCACGTCTTCTGGTTCAGCGCGAAGACCTGGCCGCAGTCGAGGAAATCAATGCGGGGTGACGAGCCTTCCAGGAACCGCGGGGTACCCACGCGTGGCCGGCCCGGTACGAGTACGCCGCCTTTCCCGCCCGCGACACCGGAGATCCAGGTATTCGGCGCACCGGTGAACTTCCCGTTGTCGTCGTACTCCTCGGGGTACTCGCCGAGCACCCATACGTTGCCATGCCGGTCCTGGGCGTGAAAGGCGAGTTCAGACTCGGCCAACTGACCCTCGTTGAGGTCCTGATCCCAAAGTACCCGGGTACGCACGCCGTCGATCACTTTGACCATGTCTGTGACGGTGAATACTACCTCGTGTGGTAGCGCTCCGCCGCCGGTGTTGGCGCGACCTTCGTAAACAAACTGGGTACCCGGTACCAGTGGAAAGAACCGGTTATCGATTCGGGTGGAGCGGGTAAAGCTGGTGCGGTGAAATGTGGTCAGTGGCGGACAGAATCGGTTAACTGATGTAGTTGTTCGTGCTGTTTCCGCAGGTCCGGCCCATGCGCCATCGCCACTCGTCGCTATTGTCGCGGCGGTCAGGAGGGCGGCAGAAAGCGCGGCTACGCGAGGGTTCATGATCCGTTTTGTCATCGGCCAAGCTCCCCTACATTGTGTCATGATGGTGTGGCGCCACACCCCCGTCTTTCTACTTTCTACCGTGTCGCGTGCCTGTCAAGCGGCCGATCTTACGGTCACCGGCGGCCGAAAGGACGGCCCGATTCCCGTTCGGACCAATGCGGTTTCAGTAACTTGTCGGAAACCTGATGGGAAATTACGCCGATTAGCGGCCGAAAGCGGCCTAGTACCCGGCGGCACCTCTTGCTATTCCGGCGGGAGCCGGCGCAACCTCGATTCAGCGATTCGGCGCCTATTGACCACGGCGTGCTGACTGTCTCGTACCAGAACGGGAGGTCGAGCAAATAATGATGCGTTGGATTGTGGGATCCGGCCTGAAGTTCCGGCTGCTGGCGCTGCCGGTCGCGGCGATCCTGATCGTCGCCGGCGCGGTGCAGCTGCGCCGCGCGCCCATCGACGTGCTGCCCGAGTTCGCGCCACCCACCGTGCAGATCCAGACGGAGGCGCTCGGCCTGTCCGCGGTGGAGGTGGAGCAGTTCATCACGGTTCCGCTGGAGCAGGACCTGCTCAACGGCGTGCCGTGGCTCTACACCATCCGATCCGAGTCGATCGCCGGACTGTCCACTGTAGATCTCGTGTTCCAGCCCGGTACCGACGTGCTGCGCGCCCGGCAGGTGGTGCAGGAGCGGATGACGCAGGCGGTGGCGCTGCCGCACGTGTCCAAGGCGCCGGTCATGATCGAGCCGGTCTCCTCGACCAGCCGGGTGATGGTGATCGGCCTGTCCGCGCCGGGCATGTCCCTGATCGACATGTCGGTGCTGGCGCGCTGGCGGATCAAGCCGCGGCTGATGGGCGTACCGGGGGTCGCGAACGTCTCGGTCTGGGGCCAGCGGGAGCGGCAACTCCAGGTGCAGGTGGACCCGAAGCAGCTGGCCGCCTCCGGCGTGACGCTCAACCAGGTGATCCAGACGACCGGGAACGCGCTGTGGGTCTCGCCGCTGACGTTCGTCGAGGCGTCCACGCCGGGCACCGGCGGGTTCCTGGAGACCTCCAGCCAGCGCCTGTCCATCCAGCACGTGCTGCCCATCACGACCGCCACCGACCTGGCGAAGGTACCGCTGGAGGACGCGGGTACCGCGAAGCGGCTGGGCGATGTGTCCCAGGTGGTGGAGGACCACCAGCCGCTGATCGGGGACGCCGTGGTCGGTGGCGGACCCGGGCTGATGCTGGTGGTGGAGAAGGCGCCGGGCGCCAACACCCTCGAGGTGACCCGTGGTGTGGAGAGCGCGCTGCGGGCGCTCGGCCCCGGGCTGGCCGGGGTCCGGGTCGACACGAGGGTGTACCGGCCGGCGAGCTACATCGAGTCGGCGGCGGGCCACGCGGGCGCCGCGCTGCTGGCCGGACTGCTCCTGCTGATCCTGCTGCTGGGCCTGGTGTTCCTCGACTGGCGCTCGGCCGTGGTGACCGCGCTCGCGGTGCTGCTGTCCACAGTGGCCGCCGGGCTGGTGCTCTACCTGTCCGGCGCCGGGCTCAACATGCTGGTGCTGGCCGGGCTGGTGGTCGCGCTGGCGGTGCTGGTGGACGACGCGGTCGGCAACGTGGCCGCGATCCGCGCCGAGCTGGCCGCGGAGTCCACAAGGGACGTCGCCGCCGCCGTCGCGCGGGCGCGCGGGCCCGTCGTGTACGCGACGCTGATCGTGCTCGTCGCCGCGGTACCGCTGCTGTTCCTGGGCGGGCTCGCCGGCTCGTTCACCCGGCCACTCGGGTGGGCGTACCTCGCCGCGGTCGTACTGTCCACAGTGGTCGCGCTGGTGGTGACACCCGCGCTGGCGCTCGCGCTGTCCGCGGGCTCGGGCCGCGAGGTCGGGTGGATCCGGGGACTGCGGCGCGGATACCTCGCGCTGCTGGCCCGTACCCTCCACTGGGGACGGTCGGGTGTGGTGCTCGCCGCGCTGGCCCTCGCCGGCGGTGCGCTGCTGCTGCCCCAGCTGCGCGGTACCCTGCTGCCGCCGCTGCAGGACCGCAACCTGCTGATCAGCTGGGCCGGCACGCCGAGCATGTCGCAGGGGGAGACGGTACGCATCACCCGGCAGGCGAGCGCGGAGCTGCGCGCGGTACCCGGCGTGACCGACGTGGGCGTGACGGTCGGCCGGGCGATCACCTCGGACGAGCAGGTCGGCGTCAACGCCGGCCAGTTCTGGGTGACGATCCGGCCGGGTGCGGACTACACCGCGACGGTGGCGCGGATCCAGCGCGTGGTCGACGGTTACCCGGGCTTCAGCCACCACCTGCTCAGCTATCCTGAGCGGCAGGTCAGCGAGCTGCAGACCGGTACCGGCGGCGACCTGACGGTGCGGGTGTTCGGGCTGGACCTCGACGTGCTGCGCGCCAAGGCCGAGGAGGTACGCCGGCTGGTGGCCGGGGTACCGGGTGTGGTGGCGCCGCACGTGGACGCTCCGGCGCAGCAGCCGACCATCGAGATCGAGGTGGACCTGGCCGCCGCCCAGCGCTACGGCATCAAGCCGGGTGACGTGCGCCGGGCCACCGCCACCCTGCTGTCCGGACTGGTGGCCGGCAGCCTCTTCCAGGACCAGAAGGTCTTCGACGTCGTGGTGCTGGGTACACCGTCCACTCGGGACAGTCTGTCCAGCGTGCGCGACCTCCTGGTGGACACGCCGGGTGGCGGCCACGTCCGGGTCGGGGACGTGGCGAAGGTACAGATCCGGCCCGATCCGGTGGTGATCCGGCACGACAGTGTGTCCCGGCGGGTGGATGTGGTCGCCGACGTACGGGGTCGCGACCCGCGCGCGGTCGCCGCCGACATCCGGGCGCGGCTGGCCGGCGTCAGCTTCCCGACCGAGTACCACGCCGAGGTACTCCAGCAGTACGCGCAGCAGGGCGCCGACCGGGCCGGCTCGTGGGGCCTGGTGGCGGCCGCCGTGATCGTCATCATCCTGCTGCTGCAGGCCGGGTTGGGCAGTTTCCGGCTGGCCGGGCTGGTGCTGCTGGCCTCGCTGGCGGCCCCCGCCGGCGGCGTGCTCGCGGCGTCGCTGACCGACCGCGGCGGTGCCTCGCTCGGCTCGCTGGTCGGGCTGCTCGCGGTCTGGGCACTGGCCGTACGCCAGCTGCTCGCGCTGGCCTGGGCCTGCCGGGACGGCACCGGCGAGGGCGGGTCGGGCGCGGCGAAGGAGCGCTTCGCGCCGGTGCTGAAGACCTCGCTGGCGGCCGCGGCCGCGGTGCTGCCGCTGGTGCTCGCCGGGCGCGTGGCCGGGCTGGAGATGCTGCGGCCACTCGCGATCGTCGTCCTCGGCGGTCTGGTCACCTCGACCCTGCTGGTGCTGTTCGTGGCGCCGGCGCTGTTCGTCACCTACTCCGGCCGGGGTGACGCCGGGGGTGCTCGCCTCCGCCAGGACCCGGCTCCGGCTGCGCACCCGCAGGCGGCTGCGGAGGCCGGGCACGCGAAGGGAGTGCAGCCATGAGGCGTCTGCTGCGCGGGCGGTTCGGTCAGGTGCTGGTGGCGATCGTGATCGCCGGTGCGGCCGTCGCGCTGGCCGTCGGAGTGTCCAAAATGGCCTATCCGACGGTGGCCAGCTACCCGGACACCAACGCCGAGGCCGGCCGGGTGGAGGCGGACCCGAGTTCCAGTACGGCGCGGATCGTGCTGAGCGCGGACGCGGCGCACCGGATCGGCGTGCGTACCGTGCCGGTGAGCGCGAGCCAGGTGGCCGGCCGTGCGGTGCTGTCGGTACCGGTCGACGCCATCTTCTACGACCCCGAGGGCGACACGTACGTCTACGTCACCCGCGAGCCGCTGCGGTACACGCGGGAGCGGGTCACCGTGGACACGATCGCCGCCGGGGTGGCCACGCTGACCGCCGGGCCGCCTGCCGGCACCCAGGTGGTCACGGTCGGCGTGGCCGAACTGTACGGCATCGAGGTCGGCGTCGGCGAGGAGTGACGATGCGCTGGATCATCGGTACCAGCCTGCGGTTCCGGCTGCTCGTCGTGGCACTGGCCGCCGGCCTGCTCGCGCTCGGCTTCATCCAGCTGCGCAAGATGCCGGTCGACGTGTTCCCGGAGTTCGCCCCGCCCCGGGTGGAGATCCAGACCGCGTGCCTCGGGCTGTCCGCCGGCGAGGTGGAGTCGCTGGTGACGGTACCCATGGAGGACGCGCTGAACGGCCTGCCCGACCTGGACACCATGCGCTCCAAGTCGCTGGCCCAACTGTCCTCTGTGGAGCTACGGTTCCGGCCCGGTACCGACCTGCTGCGCGCCCGGCAACTGGCCTCGGAGCGGATCGCCGCGGTCACCCCGACGCTGCCCACCTGGGCCGCGCCACCGGTCATGCTGCAGCCGGTCTCGTCCATGGGCCGGGTGATGAAGATCGGGCTGACCTCGGACAGCCGGTCCCTCATCGAGATGTCGATGATCTCGTACTGGACGATCCGCGCGAAGCTGCTGCAGGTGCCGGGGGTGGCCAACGTGGCCATCTGGGGCGAGCGGCTGCAGATGATGCAGGTACAGGTGGACCCGGTGCGGATGCGCGCGCACCAGGTGACGCTGGACCAGGTGATGACGGTGACCGCGGACGCGCTGGACGTGGGGCTGCTGCAGTTCTCCGAGGGCGCGGTCATCGGTACCGGCGGCTCGGTGGACACGGCCAACCAGCGGCTGGGCATCCGGCACGTGCTGTCCATCAAGACGCCGGCGGACATGGCGCAGATACCGATCGCGGCGCCGGGCGGCAAGGCGCTGAAGCTGGGCGACGTGGCCGACGTGCTGGAGGACCACCAGCCGCTGATCGGCGACGCGGTCATCAACGGCGGCCCCGGCCTCATGCTGGTGGTGGAGAAACTGCCCTGGGCCAACACGCTGGACGTGACCCGGGGCGTGGACGAGGCGCTGCGCCAACTCCAGCCCGGACTGACCGGCATCACCGTGGACCCGACCATCTTCCGGCCCGCATCGTTCATCACCATGGCCGTGGACAACCTGTCCCGGGCGCTGCTGCTCGGCTGCCTGTTCGTGGTGCTGGTGCTGGCGCTGTTCCTGTTCGAGTGGCGCAGCGCGCTGATCAGCCTGATCGCCATCCCGCTGTCCCTGGTGGCCGCGATGCTGGTGCTGTACTACGCGCACGCGACGGTCAATACCATGGTGCTGGCCGGGTTGGTGATCGCGGTCGGGGTGGTGGTGGACGACGCCATCATCGACATCGAGAACATCGTGCGGCGGCTGCGCGAGCACCGCCGCTCCGGCGGTACGCGGTCCACCGCGGCGATCGTGCTGGACGCCTCGGTCGAGGTGCGCGGCCCGATCGTCTACGCCACGCTCATCGTGGTCGCCGCGGCCGCGCCCATCCTGTTCCTGAGCGGCCTCACCGGCGCCTTCTTCCGGCCGCTGGCGCTGTCGTACACGCTGGCCGTGCTGGTATCGCTCGGGGTCGCGCTGACCGTGACTCCCGCGCTGGCCCTGCTGCTGCTCTCGCGGTCCACTGTGGAGCGACGGGACTCGCCGCTGGTACGGGTGCTGCAGCGCGGGTACGGCGCGTTCCTGGCGCGGGTACTGCGGCACCCGATGCGCGCGTACGCCGTGGCCGCCCTGGTGCTGCTGTGCGGGCTGGCGGTGCTCCCCGGGCTGGGCCAGTCGCTGCTGCCCTCCTTCAAGGAGCGCAACGTCTTCCTGCACTTCATCTCGGTACCCGGTACCTCCGACGACGAGGAGGTACGGATGGTGGAGCGGGTCAGCGCGGACCTGCGTACCATCCCCGGGGTGCAGAGCTTCGGCGCGCACATCGGCCAGGCGCTGCTCGGTGACGAGACGTCGGGCGTGAACTTCGGCGAGCTGTGGATCAGCATCGACCCGAAGGCCGACTACGGGCGTACCGTCGCGCGGATCCAGACCGTGGCCAACCGGTACCCGGGACTGCGCCACAACGTCTACACCTACCTGCGCGAGCGTACCGACGAGGTGCTGTCCGGCTCGGGCGACGCGATCGTGGTGCGGGTGTACGGGCCCGACCTGGACGTGCTGCGCCAGCGCGCTGCCCGCATCAAGCAGCTGATGGCCGACACGGATGGCGTGATCGAGGAGCACGTGGACCTGGAGGTGGACGTACCGCAGCTGGAGGTCGAGGTGGACCTGGCCAAGGCGGAGCGGTACGGCATCAAGCCGGGTGACGTGCGGCGCGCCGCCGCGACGCTGATGGCCGGCGAGGAGGTCGGCGACATCTTCCGCGACGGCAAGGCGTACGACGTGCAGGTGTGGAGCACACCCGCCACGCGCGCCTCGGTCACCAGCGTCAAGCTGCTGCCGATCGACACGCCGTCCGGCGCGCGCATCGCCCTCGGCGACGTGGCCGACGTGCGGGTACGCCCCACGCCCAACGTCATCCAGCACGACGGCAGCTCGCGGTACATCGACGTGGCCGCCAACGTGTCCGGGCGGGACCTGGCCGCGATCGTCGGCGACCTGCGCGGCAAGCTGGCCACGGTGACCTTCTCCCGCGAGTACCACGCGGAGCTGCTCGGCGAGTACGCGGAGCGGCAGAGCGCGCAGCAGCGCATCCTGCTGTACGGGCTGGGCGCCGCGCTGCTGATCCTGCTGCTGCTGCGGCTGTGCTTCTCCAGCTGGCGGCTGGCCGCGCTGTCCGTGTTCACGCTGCCCTCCGCGCTGGTCGGCGGGGTGGTGGCGGCGTTCCTCGGGGGCCGGATCATCTCGCTCGGCTCGCTCGTCGGGTTCCTCACCGTGCTCGGCATCGCCGCGCGCAACGGCATCTTGCTGATCAGCAGGTACCAGCACCTGGAGCGCGACGAGGGCCAGGAGTTCGGGCCGGAACTGGTGCTGCGCGGCTCCCGGGACCGGCTGTCCCCGATCCTGATGACCACGCTCGCGACGGGCCTGGCCCTGGTGCCGCTGGTGGTACTGGGCGAGGTACCCGGGCACGAGATCGAGCACCCGACCGCGGTCGTGATCGTGGGCGGGCTGGCTACGTCCACACTGCTGAACCTGGTGGTCGTACCCGCCATGTATCTATGGGTTGCCGGGCGGCGGAGGAGAGTGGCCGGGGCGCGGGCGGGGGACGCGGTCGGGGGAATGCCGCGCACCGTGGCGGGGTGACGCACCGCGCCCCGGCCGGTTCACCGCCGCTGCTGGTCCCCTGCCCCGGAGCCCACCAGCTGGTGCGCTACGGGCGGGGTTCGAGGCTGCTCTCCCAGCCAGTGGCCGGCGTTCGGGATGTGGTCCGCCTCCACCTCACGCGGCCGCGGTACCGGCGAGACGTTGCCCGGCCGCAGCCCTTCGTCGTCGAGGAAAGGATCGAAGCAGGCGGTACGCCGCCCGGTGCTCTTGGCCCGGTACAGCGCGCGTTCGGCGCGGCGCAGCACCTCGGGCAGGTGGGTGAAGCCGTGTACCGGCGCCAGCCCGACGGTGGCGCTGACGATGACCGTACGCCCGGCCACCCGCATCGGCCGGGCCAGCGCCTCGGCCAGCCAGGCGGCCGCCGGGTACGGCCAGCACCAGTCGGTGTCGGCGCTGCTGAGCAGCCCGGCGAACTCGTCGCCGCCGAGCCGGGCGACCAGGTTGGCCCCGGCGTACGCGGCCAGCCGGCGGCTCACGGTGACCAGCACCTCGTCGCCGGCGGGGCGGCCCAGCGTGTCGTTGATCAGCCGCAGGTTGTCCAGGTCGAGCACGATGCCGACCAGCGGCGGCTGCTTGGGGTCGGCGAGCAGCGTGGCGCCGAGGCGGTTGAACGTCTGGCGGTTGGGCAGGTCGGTCAGCGCGTCGTGGCCGGAGGAGTGGCGTTCGTCCCGGAGCTCCCGGCGGAGTCTCGCGGCTTCGGCCTCGGCGTGCCGTGCCCGGTACCGCGAGCGCAGCCCCGCGCCGATGCCGGCGGCCGCGGCGGCGCCGGCGGCGATAGAGAGTGTCAGCGGGTCCATGGTGTTCCTTCGCTGGACGGGGCAGGGAGGTGCGCGAACAGTGACGAAGGGCGGGGCGTTCCCAACGGCCGGATCAGCTTTCACGTTTCCTTACTTGAGCCTCGGCCTTCGCGACTCCAGATCTGTGAAACACAGATTACGAACTCGATGGCTGGTTTGACAACCACCGACATCAAAGAAGATGGGATCAATCGCGCTTCGTCCCGATACGTGAGAAGTTCCAGCTCGGGACAGGATGTGCGTCGCTGGCTACCCGTTGTAAGGTGCCGTCAAGCCTTGAGACAGGCGGATGCAAGAAGATCCCCCGAGGTGGCGCCCTCGGGGGATCTTCCGTCTGCGACGTGGCGGGTGGATACCGTCACTCGTCGCGGACCGGCTGGCGCGCCGGTGCGCGACCGGCGTCAGATGTCGTATCGTCCGGCCTTCACATCAGCGAGGAAGGTGGCGAAGGCGCTCCGCCGCAGGACCAGCGCACCCAGATCGGGGTTCTTGCTGTCGCGTACCGCGGTCACGCCGATCAGGTTGGCGGCGACCTCCACGCAGCCGGTGTTGGCGCCGGTGCTGCGCCTGGCCTTGCGCCAGATCGCTTGAGACAGGTCAGTCATTGCTCACTCCAGTGTTCGGGGCTCACTCCAGTGTTCGGGCGAGATGATCGAGGTAGGCCGTTGTCGCTGGGGTATCCAGCGCGGCGTCGCGGATGCGACCGAAGAGCACGGCGAAGGCGTCCACCTCCGCGCTGTTGTCCACCTCCTTCATTGCGGCGTCGTTCTCCAGGTAGACCATGCTGGGTTCGTCACCCGGGAAGTCGAAGATGCTGATCAGGCTGCTCATGCCCGGGTGCGGGCCGTCCTCGAAGCGCAGCAGCCGCAGCTCGACATCCGGCTCGCGGCTCATGCCGATCAGGTGCTCCACCTGGGCGCGGCGCTCGTCCGGCCGGCCCCAGTGGTACATCAGGGATGCCTCGGTGACCACGGCGACCAGCTCCGGCCTGGTGCTGTCGTGCCGTGTGAGTACCTGCTGCCGCCGCAGCCGTGCCTCCAGTGCCCGCTGGCGCCACTCCGCCGGCTGGGTACCCACGCCGGTGTGCGCCTCGACGTACGCCCGGGACTGCAGCAGGCCGGGCAGGATCAGCGGCATGTACACGCAGATCCGGACCGCGTCCTCCTCGAACCCCGGGTACTCGCTGTCCTCGAAGACGTCCCCGTACTCCCGCCACCACCGGCGCGCCCGGGCGAGGACGGCAAGCTCCTCCAGCTCCGCGCGCTCGGCGTCGCTGACCTCGTAGATCCGCAGCAGGTCCCGGATATCGCTCATCTCCGGGCGTTTCCACGTGTTCGCCTCGAACCGACCGACCTTACCCCGTCCCCAGTTCAGCTTGTCGCAGACCTGGTTGGCGGTGTAGCCGTTCTTCACGCGCAACTCCGCCAGCAGGCGCGACAGTCTGCGCTTGGCTACGGTAGGGCCAAATGTGTCGGTCACTCAGGCCCTCCTTCTTGACAGGGCGACGCGATCAGCATACAGCCCTCCTAAATTGTGAATCACAAAATTCTCGCACGCATCCGCCGATCGAGGTAACCCTCACCGGGCGGCGTCATCGAACTCGCCGCCCTTCGCGCCGTCCAGGAAGCACTCCCACTCGTGCCGGTCGTACGCGAGCACCGGGCCGGTCGGGTCCCCGGCCATCCGGGTCAGTACCCACAACTCGCCGGCCACGTCGACCATCGCGACCTCCATCGCACCCGGGCCCTCGCCCGAGCGCTTCCAGTCCTGCGCGTCCACGTCGATGCCGAGGTCTTCCACTCCAGGTTTCTTGGGCACCGCTCCGATCGCCCCCTTCTCCGGCCGGCTGTTTGTGATCATTGTGCGCCATGGCGCGCGTCCCGCCGCGGAATGATCTTCGCGTGCGCGGATCTCTGGCCTACGCCTAGAGTCTGTCACTCGACCTGCGATTCACAAACTACAAATCAAATAGCGTGACGCGCGGTCTGGTGCGGGGCGGGTTCGTGCGGCGGGACCGGACGGGGCAGGATGTACCGGGAGGATGAGCATGGCAGGCAGGATCCGGGACGAGGACATCGCGCTGGTCCGCGAGCGCACCTCCATCGTCGACGTCGTCTCCGAGCAGGTCACCCTCAAGCCTGCCGGCGGCGGCAACCTCAAGGGCCTGTGCCCGTTCCACGACGAGAAGACACCGTCGTTCACCGTCGCCGCGCCCCGCAACGTGTACTACTGCCACGGCTGCGGCGTGGGCGGCGACGTCATCAAGTTCGTCATGGACACCGACCACCTCACCTTCGTGGAGGCGGTCGAGCGGCTGGCCAACCGCACCGGCATCCAGCTGCGCTACCTCGACGCCGGGCCGGCGCCGGTACGCCCGGCCCCGGGGCAGAAGGCCCGGCTGACCGGGGCGCACGCCGACGCCGCCGCGTTCTACGCCGCTCAGTTGGCCACGCCGGGCGCGCGCGCCGCCCGCGAGTTCCTCGCCCAGCGCGGCTTCGACCGCGACGCGGCGCAGGACTACGGCTGCGGGTTCGCGCCGGACGCCTGGGACGCGCTCACCAAACACCTGCGCCAGAAGGGTTACACCGCGCCGGAACTGCTCACCGCGGGGCTGGCCAAGGAGGCGCGGTCGGGCAGCCTCATCGACCGGTTCCGGCGGCGGCTGCTCTGGCCTATCAAGGACCTTTCCGGCGACGTCATCGGGTTCGGCGCGCGCAGGCTCTTCGAGGACGACGACGGTCCGAAGTACCTGAACACCCCGGAGACCCCGCTGTACAAGAAGTCCCACGTGCTCTACGGGATCGAGCACGCCAAGCGGGAGATCGCCAAGCAGGGCCGGGCCGTGGTGGTCGAGGGGTACACCGACGTGATGGCCTGCCACCTGGCCGGGGTACCCACCGCGGTGGCCACCTGCGGGACCGCGTTCGGCGCCGACCACATCGGGGTACTGCGCCGGTTGCTGATGGACACCGACTCGCTGAGCGGCGAGATCATCTTTACCTTCGACGGCGACGCCGCCGGGCAGAAGGCCGCGCTGCGCGCGTTCGAGGACGACCAGCGGTTCGTCGCGCAGACATTCATCGCGGTCAGCCCAGACAGCATGGACCCGTGCGAGCTGCGGCTGGCCAAGGGCGACGCCGCGGTACGCGACCTGATCGCGCGGCGCGAGCCGCTCATCGCGTTCGCGCTGCGCTCCGTGCTGTCCCGCTTCGACCTGGACACTGCCGAGGGCCGCGTGGGCGCGCTGAAGTCGAGCGCGCCGCTGGTCGCGAAGATCAAGGACCGCGCGCTGCGGCCCGAGTACGCCCGCAAGCTCGCCGGCGACCTCGGCATGGAGGTCGAGACCGTGACCCGTGCCGTCAACACGGCCGCCGGCCGCGCCGCGCCCGAGCCGGCCCGCGCCGCGCCAGCGTCGACTGTGGACAGTCCACAAGCGGTGGTCGAGCGCGAGGCGTTGAAGCTGGCGCTGCAGGTACCCGTGCTGGCCGGGCCGATGTTCGACTCGGTGCCCGCCGGCACCTACCTGGATCCCGTGCACCGCGCGGTGCGCGAGGCGGTCGAGGAGTCGGGCGGGGCATCGGCGGCCGTCGCCGGTGCGGTCTGGATCGAGAGGGTACGCGACGCGTGCGCCGATCTGGGTGCCAAGGCGCTGGTCGGGGAGCTGGCGGTGGAGCACCTGCGGCTGTCCGGTGAGCCCGACCCGCGGTACGTGGCGGTGATGCTGGCCCGGCTGCAGCTGCCCGCCGCCAACCGCCGCATTCAGGACCTGAAATCCAAGCTGCAGCGGCTGAACCCGGTCACCCACGTGGACGAGCACCTGCGCCTGTTCGGCGAGCTGGTCTCGCTGGAGCAGCACGCGCGAGCCCTGCGCGAGCAGGCCGCGGGCGGGCTGTGACCGTGTTCGGCCGGCGGCGCAAGCTCCCCGCCGAGCGGCGCCCGCCGCTGGCCCGCGACGAGCGCATCCTGGCCTGGGCGCCGGTCGAGGGCGAGGACGTGCTCGTCGCGACCAACCGGGGACTCTGGCTGCCCGCCGGTACCGGCTCCGCCGCGCAGCGGCTGGGCTGGGCGGAGATACACAAGGCGGCGTGGTCCGGGCGCGAGCTCGCGGTCACCCCCGCGGCCGAGGACACGACCATCGACGGGTACGCCGTGATGAACGACCAACCCGTGCGGCGCTTCCAGCTGGCCGATCCCGGGGACGTGCCGCATCAGGTACGGGCCCGGGTGACCCGCTCCGTCGCGTACACCGTCCATCACGAGTTGCCCGGCGGCGGTGGCGTCCGCGTCGTCGCCCGGCGGGTCCCCGGCATCGACGGCCTGCTCTGGACCGTGCGCTACGACGACGGCGGCTCCGTCGACGACCCCGTGGTCCGGGAGGTCACCTCGCAGTTCGTGGCCCAGGCGCAGGCCGCCATCAACCAGTAATCCGGTGCGGGTGTCGTACCCCCGAGTTAGGGTCGGCGCGTGCCTGATCGGGACGCCCTCATCCACGCTCGCGGCCTGGTGAAGCGGTTCGGCTCCTTCACCGCCGTCGACGGCATCGACGTCGATGTGTACGCCGGGGAGTTCTTCGGCTTCCTCGGACCGAACGGCGCCGGCAAGAGCTCCACCATGCGGATGATCGGCTGCGTGTCCCAGCCCAGCGGCGGCACCCTGCGCATCCTCGGCATGGACCCGCGGCGCGACGGCGTCGCCATCCGGGCCCGGCTCGGCGTGTGCCCGCAGCAGGACTCGCTCGACCCCGAGCTGACCGTGCGGGAAAACCTGGTCAGCTACGCGCGCTACTTCGGCATCCCCCGGCGCGTGGCCCGCGCCCGGGCCGCCGAGCTGCTCGACTTCGTCCAGCTCGGCGACCGGGCCGACAGCCGGGTCGATCCGCTCTCCGGCGGCATGAAGCGCCGCCTCACCATCGCCCGCGCGCTCATCAACGAGCCCGACATCATGCTGCTCGACGAGCCCACCACCGGCCTCGACCCGCAGGCCCGGCACCTGGTGTGGGAGCGGCTGTTCCGGCTCAAACAGCAGGGCGTGACGCTCGTGCTGACCACCCACTACATGGACGAGGCCGAGCAGCTGTGCGACCGGCTCGTGGTGATGGACGGCGGCCGGATCGTCGCGCAGGACTCGCCGGTCGCGCTCATCCAGCGGTACTCGACGCGGGAGGTGGTGGAGCTGCGCTTCGGTACCGAGCCGCTGGCGGACCTGGTGGACAAGCTGGACGGGCTGGGGGAGCGGGTGGAGGTGCTGCCGGACCGGCTGCTGCTCTACACCGCCGACGGCGACGCCGCCGCGGGTGCCGTGCACGAGCTGGGCCTGCGCCCGTCCAGCGTGCTCGTCCGGCGCAGCAGCCTGGAGGACGTGTTCCTCCAACTGACCGGCCGGACGCTGGTGGACTAGTGAACGCAGGGATGCTCGCCGTCCTGGAGATGCGGCTCGTCGGGTACCGGCATGTGTGGCGCGGGTCGGTGCTGTCGTCGTTCGTGCTGCCCGTGCTGTTCGTCGTCGGGTTCGGCATCGGCGTGGGGCGCTTCGTGGACACCGCGGGCGGCCTGCCCGGCGTGCGCTACCTCGACTACATCGCACCCGGCGCGCTCGCCACCACCGGGCTGCAGATCGCCTTCGGCGAGTCCGCGTACCAGGTGATGAGCCGGTTCCAGTGGATCCGCACCTACCACGCCATGGTCGCCACGCCGCTGCGCGTGGCCGACATCCTCGCCGGCGACCTCATGTTCATCGCGCTGCGGGTGCTCACCGCGAGCACCGTCTTCCTCGGCATCACCGCGCTGTTCGGCGCGGTGCACTCGCCGTGGGGCCTGGCCGCGCCCGTCGTGTGCGCGCTGCTCGGCCTGGCCGTCGCCGCGCCGATGCACGCGTACACCGCCAGCGTGCGCAACGACAGCGGCTTCACGGTGATCCAGCGGCTGCTCGTGATACCCATGTCCCTGTTCGCCGGCGTGTTCTTCCCGGTCACGCAGCTGCCCGCCGCCGCGCGCGTGCTCGCGTACGCGTCGCCGCTGTGGCACGCCGTCGAGCTGTGCCGCGCCGCCACCCTGCCCCGGTACCCGATCGGCCCGCCCGCCGTCGCCGGGCACCTCGCGTACCTGGTGCTCTGGGCCGGCTCCGGCTTCGTACTCGCGACCGTCACGTTCCGGCGCCGGCTCGCGGAGTAGGGGGTACCACCATGATCAGTGCCTTCGTCCCCGCCCGCCACGCCGGCGCCGCGCAGCGGATCGGCGCCGTCGCCCGGCGCAACGTGTCCGCGCTGCCGTCCGGGTACTGGATGGCCGTCCTGTCCGGCTTCGCCGAACCGCTGCTGTACCTGCTCGCCGTCGGCGTCGGCGTGGGCCGCCTGGTCGGCCGGGTGCCGCTGCCCGACGGCCGGCCGGTCAGCTACGCCACCTTCGTCGCCCCGGCCATGCTGGCCGCGTCCGCCATGAACGGTGCCATCGCCGAATCCACCTTCAACCTGTTCGGCAAGATGAAGTACATGCGGCTGTACGAGGGCGTGCTGGCCACCCCGGTCCGGCCGCTGGAGATCGCGCTCGGCGAGCTGGTCTGGGCCATGCTGCGCGGCGCCGTGTACTCCGCCGCGTTCCTCGCCGTCATGGTCGCCATGCGCCTCGCGAGCCCCGGCTGGGCGCTCGCCGCGCTGCCGGCCACCATGCTCGTCGGCTTCTCGTTCGGCGGGCTCGGCATCGCCGTCGCCACCCTGATGCGCAGCTGGCAGGACTTCGACCTGCTCGCCACCGTGCAGTTCGCGCTGTTCCTGTTCTCCGGCACGTTCGCCCCGCTGACCGCCGGGTACCCCGCGCCGGTCCGGCTGCTGATCGAGGCCACCCCGCTGTACCACGCCGTCGAGCTGGTACGCGGCCTTACCACCGGCTCGGTCCACCCGGCGCTCCTCGGGCACGCCGGCTACCTCGTCGCGATGGCGGCGCTCGGGCTGCTCGCCGCCAGCCGGCGCATGGGCAGGATGCTGCTGAGGTAGAGGCACGCGGCGCGGCCGCGTGCCTCTACCGGTTACCGGCTCCTACAGATCGCCCGCGAGCGGGTCGGCGGCGTTACGGGTCGTACCGACCGCCACCGGCTCCGCGTTCGAGTTCTGCCGCAGGCGCTCACCGATCCTGGTGTGCCCCAGCTTGTCGGTGACCGTTTCCTTGCCCTGGCTGTACAGCTTCGTCGCCTGCTCCTGGACGACTCCCGCGGCTTCCTGCACGGTCGGGTTCTCGCGTACCTTCCGGACGTTGCGGACCAGCTCATCGTACGCCTGGCGACCAGCTCGGCTGCCCAGGACGAAGCCGGCGGCAAGCCCGCCGAGGAACATCACTTTCCCGCGCATTGCGGCTCCCTCCACGTCGGGCGGGTCGTCCGGGTACTGCCCGTCCGCCCCACTGCGCCCCGCCAATCCGTCCCGCCCATCCTCCACCTCCCGGCGGTGGTATGGGTACCGATCCGGACAGCTGGGCGCTTCCTACCTCGGGATGGTTCCCCGCGACGGTGTGCCGTCAAACCCGGTGGCGCGCGAACCCGCCGGATCCTGTACTCTTGTCCGGGTCGCCCGGCCGGGTATGGATCGGGTGTCGCGGTCCCCCGTAGCTCAATTGGCAGAGCAACCGGCTGTTAACCGGTAGGTTATAGGTTCGAGTCCTATCGGGGGAGCCACGAGCGGTCCGGCGCCTGGCGGTGACACACGGGCCGGTAGCTCAGCCGGTTAGAGCAGGGGACTCATAATCCCTCGGTCGCGGGTTCGAGTCCCGCCCGGCCCACTGGCTTCACCATTTGACGAGCTCGTGTCGCGTTGTCGTGTTGGTCGCCGTCTTCCTGGTTTGGTAGCGCGGCGTCCTCGTCGAGGATCTTGAACATGGGTACCGCTCCGTGTTCGGTGAGTTCGATCTTCGCGATGAGGGTTTCGATGGCGGCCTTGCGTTCGGTGGTGGTGCCGCTGGTGAGGACGTGGTCGAGGTAGTCGCGGACCCGGTCGAGGGTGTCGGGTGGGGGTGCGGTGGCCTGGTCGTCGATGTCGTGGACGAGCTGGCTGCGGCGGGTTTGGAGCCGGGCCAGTTGTTGGCGTAGGTCGCGGATGCGGGGGCCGGCGGTGGTGTCGTCCATGGTGCCGTTCTCGAACGCGGAGTGGTACCGGTTGATCGCGGCCTCGGTGCTGGTGATCTGGTTGGTGATGGTGTCGAGTTCTTCGGCGTGGCTGGTGTCGGTGGTGTGGTAGAGCCGCGCCGCCTTCTCGATCATGGCGGTGAGTACCGGTGTGGCGGTGCTGTAGAAGTCGTGGAGGGCTTGCAGGACGGCTTGGTCGAGTTCGTCGGCGGGTAGCCGGGGTGCCCGGCAGGGTGAGTGGCTGCCGTAGCGGCTGCGGTTGAAGCAGGTGTAGTAGCGGTAGGTGCGGTTGCGGCCCTTGGCGCAGGCGCCGATGTAGTGGTGGCCGCAGTCGGGGCAGGTGATCAGTCCGGTGAGGTAGTAGTCCGAGTCGGACATGGCTCGTTGGGTCTGCTTGTCGCCGCGGGCGTCGGCGATCTCGTTGGCGCGGCGGAAGGTTTCCCGGTCGATGATCGGGTCGTGGGCGGCGGAGACGTAGATGTCGGGGCCGTAGGCGAGGTCGCCGATGTAGCAGGGGTTGTCGATGATCCGGATGATGGTGTATCCGGCCCAGGGTTTGCCGGTGCGGTTGGGGATGCCCCGGCTGTTCAGTTCGGTGGCGATGGCGCGGGAGCCTTGGCGCTGGCTGGTGTAGAGGCGGAAGATCTCGCGCAGGATGGGTGCCTCGTCGGGGTGCGGGACAAGTTTGTGGGTGTCGCGGTCGACGAGGTAGCCGTAGGGGCGGGTGCCGCCGGGCCATTTGCCTTTGGCGGCTTTGGCGGCCATGCCGCTGCGGACCCGGTCGATGATGATGTTGCGTTCGAACTCGGCGAACACGGCGAGCAGTTGCAGCATCATGCGGCCGAACGGGCCGCCGGTGTCGATGGGTTCGGTGGCCGAGGCGAAGTGGACTTTCGCGTCCTGGAGTTGGGTGATCAGGTCGAGCAGGTCGGCGACGCTGCGGCTGAACCGGTCGATGCGGTAGACCAGCAGCACGTCGTACAGGCCGGACTTGGCGGCCTTGATCGCTTTCTGCAGGCCGGGGCGGTCGGTGGTGGCGCCGGAGGCGTCGTCTTCGAACTGGCAGGCGATGGTCCAGTTCTGTTTGCCGGCGACGTACTTGTGCAGGGCGGCGAGTTGCGCGTCGAGGGAGAAGGGTTGGTGTTCGTCGTCGGTGGAGCGGCGTACGTAGATGCAGACCCGGCAGGGGCCTTGCGGCTGTTCCAGGAACTTCGGGGCCGGGGCGGTACGGCCGCGCCGGCGGGGTGGGGTGGTCGGAGTCGGGTTCGGGGTGGTGGGGTCGCCTGTCATGAGGCGGTTCCTCCAAGCTGAGGGCGGTTGGGGTGGGTGGCGGCGCGCCGCTCGGGTGCGGCGATGTCGGCGCAAAGCCTGGTGAGGATGGTGTCGTCGCTGGTCTGGGCGAGTTCGGCAGGCGGGCGCCGGAGTGCCTGTTCGAAGGCACTGTCGGCGCCGGGCG
>DATEJJ010000733.1:0-3391 GCA_035278125.1 Rugosimonospora sp. | reverse complement strand
GTGACGATCACCGCGGTCGGCAACGGATCGATACACGTGCACGCCGGGATGCTCATCGGGTACCAGCGGCGGGTGCAGGGCGCCATCTTCGGCGGCTGTAACCCGCTCTACGACGTACCGCGGCTGCTCGGCCTGTACCGCTCCGGCGACCTCAAGCTGGACGAGCTGATCACGCGCCGGTACCGGCTGGACGAGGTGAACCAGGGGTACCAGGACATGCTCGACGGCAAGAACATCCGCGGCGTGATCCTCCACGAGCACTGAACACGCGACAGCAGAACCGGAGTTACGACATGACCATCGCCCCTGTCGATCCCCGCCTGGCCGAACTGCTCACCGAGAACACCCAACTGATCGGCGGTGAATGGGTTGCGGCGGTAGGCGGCGAAACCATCGAGGTACTCAACCCCGCGACCGGTCAGGCCCTGATGCACGTCCCGCGCGGCGCGGCGGCCGACGTCGACGCCGCCGTCACCGCGGCGTCCGAGGCGTTCCCCGCCTGGCGCGACACCAGTCCCAGCGTCCGGGCCGGGCTGCTGACCCGGTGGGCCGAGCTGATCAGCCAGTACGAGCGGGAACTCGACCGGTTGGAGATCAGCGAGGTGGGTCGCCCGCACTGGGGTCCGCTGCCGATGGCGCCGATGCTCAGGTTCATCGCCGGGCAGGCGGACAAGGTCGGTGGCCTGAGCCTGCCCAGCCACAGTCCACAGGTTCTCGGGTTGACGCTGCGCGAGCCGTACGGCGTGGTCGGTAGCGTGATCCCGTGGAACGCGCCGGGTCCCATGTTCGTCAACGACGTGGGACCGGCGATCGCGGCGGGCAACACGATCGTGGTCAAGCCGGCCGAGGACGCCCCGCTGACCCCGCTCGCGCTCGCCCGGCTGGCCATGCGGGCCGGGATCCCGCCCGGCGTGGTCAACGTGGTCACGGGGTACGGTCCGGAGGCGGGCGCGGCCATTCCGGCGCACCGCGGTATCTCCCGGATGAGCTTCACCGGATCGCCGCCCACGGGTTCTTCCGTCATGGCCGCCTGCGCCCGCAACCTCACGCCGCTGCATCTGGAGCTGGGCGGCAAGTCGCCGCAGGTACTCCTCGACGACGCGGACGTGCCGGCGGCGATCCCGCACCTGGTGCGCGCGATCACCCTCAACACCGGCCAGGTCTGCGCCGCGGGGTCGCGTATCGTGGTGGACCGCAGCATCCACGCGGAGGTCGTGCGCCGGTTGACCGAGGCGTTCGCCGAAGTCCGGGTCGGTCCGGGTACCGAGCAGGTCGACATGGGACCGCTCATCAACGCCAAACAGCACAACCGCGTACTGACATACCTGCGGATCGGTCGGGAGGAAGGCGCGGAGCTGGTCACCGGCGGCGGCGTTCCGGCGGGAGAGCGCTACGAGCGCGGGTTCTACGTCGAGCCGACGATCTTCGACCGGGTGGAACCGGGGATGCGGATCGCGCAGGAGGAGATTTTCGGTCCGGTGCTCTCGGTACTTCCGGTCGACGGTGACGACCACGCGCTTGAGGTCGCCAACGGCACCAACTACGGTCTGGTCGCCTCGGTCTGGACGAATGACCTCGGACGCGCGGTACGGATGGTACGTGGCCTGCAGGCCGGACAGGTCGCGGTGAATGCCGCGCTGGGCCCGGGGGTGATCGGCGCGCCGTTCGGTGGCTACAAGGGCAGCGGGTTCGGGCGCACCATGGGTGCCGACGCGGTGCTGAACTACACCCAGATCAAGACGGTGTCGATCCGTGGCACCTGACCAGCTGCGGCTGCGGATCCTCATGGAGCCGCGGCACGGCGCCACCTACGCGCAGATCCTGGCGCTCGCGCGGGCGACCGATGATGCGGGCTTCGACGCGTTCTTCCGCTCCGACCACCTCTTCGGGGTGGATCCGGACGACCCGACGTACCGGCCCACCGATTGCTGGACCACGCTGGCCGGGCTCGCCCGGGACACCGGCCGCATCCGGCTCGGCTCGCTCGTCACCGCCGCCACGCTCCGCCGGCCCGGCCTGCTCGCCACGATCGTCGCGAACGTGGACGAGATGAGCGGCGGGCGCGTGGAGCTGGGCCTCGGCACGGCGTGGTACCAGCGCGAGCACGAGGCGTTCGGCATTCCCTTCCCGCCGACCGGTGAGCGGTTCGACCGGCTGGCCGAACAGTTGGAGATCATCACGGGACTGTGGCGCACCGAACCCGGGGCGGGACAACCGTTCACCTTCTCCGGCGGGTACTACCGGGTCGAGGCCAACCACACGCCGCCGCGGCCCGTACAGCGCCCACACCCGCCGATCATCGTCGGCGGTACCGGACCGAAGCGTACGCCCGCGATCGCGGCCCGGTTCGCCGCCGAGTTCAACGGCGCCCTCAGCGACGACCTGGGCCTGAGCTTCGCGCGGTTCGACCGTGCCTGCGAGCGGATCGGCCGCGATCCGGCCACGGCCCGGCACTCGGCCGTACTCCCGGTGGCCTGCGCGGCGGGCACGCAGAAGCTGGCCCGGCGAGCCGAAATGATCGGTTCGGAGTTCATCCGGCGGTACGCCGCGATCGGCTCGCCGGCACTCGTCGCCGACCGGGTGCAGGCGCTGCGCAAGGCCGGTGCGGACACGGTCTACTTCCACATCTTCGACATCGAGGACCTGGACCACATCGCGCTGCTCGGCGCGGAGGTCCTGCGCGAAATGGGGGACCATCGGTGACGCAACCCGCTACCGAGACATCGGCACCGCCCGCCGGCACCATCACCACGCGCGCCGCGATAGCGCGTGCGCCGCACACCGGTTGGGAGATCACCGAGCTGCGCCTCGACCCACCGCGCGCGCACGAGGTCCGCGTCAAGTTCCACGCGGCCGGGCTGTGCCACTCCGACCACCACATCACCCAGGGCGACGCGCCGGTGCGCCTGCCGGTCGTCGGCGGGCACGAAGGCGCCGGGGTGGTCGAGTCGGTCGGGCCGTACGTCAGGAGGGTCGGACCCGGCGATCGAGTGGTCTGCTCCTACATCCCGGCCTGTGGCAAGTGCCGATCCTGCTCGACCGGGCACCAGAACATGTGCGACGAGGGGAAGAACGCCGGTACCGGCATGTTCCCGGACGGTACCTTCCGCTTCCACGACAAGGGCGGCGAGGACCTCGGCGGCTTCTGCACGCTGGGCACCTTCTCGCAGTACGCGGTCGTGTCGGAGTGGGCCTGCATCAAGCTGCCGGACGACATCTCGTTCGAGATCGGCTCACTCGTGGGCTGCGGGGTGCCGACCGGTTGGGGTTCGGCGGTGTATGCGGCCGGTGTGCGGGCGGGTCAGACGGTGGTGGTGTATGGGGCTGGTGGGGTGGGCAGTAATGCGGTGCAGGGGGCCCGGTATGCCGGGGCGAAGAATGTGGTGGTGGT
>DATEJJ010000732.1:0-5311 GCA_035278125.1 Rugosimonospora sp. | reverse complement strand
ACCACCACCACATTCTTCGCCCCGGCATACCGGGCCCCCTGCACCGCATTACTGCCCACCCCACCAGCCCCATACACCACCACCGTCTGACCCGCCCGCACACCGGCCGCATACACCGCCGAACCCCAACCGGTCGGCACCGCACAGCCCACCAGGGCGGCGACGTCGAACGGGATGTCCGGCGGGATCCGGATGCACGACCACTCGGACACCACCGCGTACTGGGAAAAGGTCCCGAGCACGCACAGCCCGCCGAGGTCCTCGCCGCCCTCGTCGTGGAAGCGGAAGGTACCGTCCGGGAACATGCCGGTACCGGCGTTCTTCCCTTCGTTGCACAGGTTCTGCCGGCCGGTGGAACAGTACCTGCACTTGCCGCAGGCGGGGATGAACGAGCAGACGACGTGGTCGCCGGCAGCGACCCGGGTAACGCCCTCGCCGACCGCGTCCACCACTCCGGCACCCTCGTGCCCGCCCACAACAGGCATCCGCATCGGCGCGTCGCCCTTCTGGATGTGGTCATCCGAGTGGCACAAGCCGGCGGCGTAAAACTTGATCCGGACCTCGTTGGCCCGTGGTTCATCCAGACGGAGTTCGGTGAGTTCCCAGGGCCGGCGCGGCTCCCGGCAGATCGCGGCACGCGTCGTCATACTCATCTGGCGGGCCTCCTCGTGCGCCGACGATGGGCGTCAATGGCACCGGGGTCCACCATCGCGCGCCCCTGATCGGCCGGGCAAGGCGCCTTTCATGACGCGGAAGTCCCGGACTCCTCGACCGGGACGGCCTGTCCGGACCACAGGCCGAAAACCCGAACCACCATGGACATCGCCGCGTTGCGGGAGCCGGCCACGATCACCGGCACGTGCCCCGGCGACGGGAGGATCCGTTCGAAGGTGTCGTCGTGCGCACCGGCGGCGGTACCGGCGAAGCGAACGGCGTTCTCGCCCATCCCGTCCTTTCCGGCCCGGCTGAGCTCGGCCCTGGTCCGTCCACAGTGCTCGACGAACCATGACTGCACGTCCGCTCGGCGGTAGCCCGCCTTGGCGAGCAGGTCGGCATGTTCGGGGCCGAAGACCACGCCCGCCGACGTGTCCCGGAAGATCAATGAACCGGTACGCGAGATCGTGTCCGCGACATCCCACAGGACCTGCTCCGGATCCTTGGTGTGCCGGTTGTCCACGAACTCACACGTACGCAGCAGCATCGCGGACACGGCACTGGCGTCCGCCGGCAGGCCCACCTCCACCGACAGCGGTGGCCAGGGGCTCTCCTCCTCGTTCTCGCCGACGCAGATCGACCACCGCCCGGGAAGACCCTGCGTGGCCTGCTCCAGCACGTGCGGCAGGATGCCGTAGGCGTTACGGACGATGAGCCCGATCGCCCGTGCCACCGTCGCGTTGGGACGAAACCCCGGCCCGAACACGCCGGCACCGCAATTGAACCCCAGCCGCGTGCGGATCGGGCCGTTGACTACGATCAGCGGCGCCGGTCCGCTGGTGCTCTGCCAGCCACCGCCGCCCGCGGCGCGGTCCCGCGCGAGCGCCTCCCATGCCGCCAGCACGACCGGGAAGTACTCCGGTCGGCAACCCGCCATCGCGGCGTTGATCGCGGCCAGCTCGACCGTGCATTCGCGGTCGGTCTGGGGGTGGCGGCCGATCACCTCTTCCGGCGGTCGCGCGGTCTGTGCCAGGAACGCGTCCACGAGCGGTCGCGAGGCGGGTACCAGCGGCAGGCCATCCGACCAACCCTGGTCATAGCAGTACTCGATGGCGGCCTGCGCGACGTCGGGCTGGAGCAGGTCGGCCTGCTCCGCAGGCGTCGCCGGTCCTGGCGTCACACCTTGCCGCCTGTCAGCAGCGCGACGACGTACGGCAGCACCTGTGCCGCACGCTCGCGTACCTCGTCCGGACCGAGGACGGCAACCGGGTGCGCGGTCGTCGCGTACCGGTAACCCTTCGCGCCTTTCACCGCGGCCATCGCGTCGGCGGTCACCGTGAAGGCGTCGCTGCAGATGACCGCGGCCGGGATCCCCCGCCGCTCGAACGCGACCCCGTCGGCGACCGCGGAGGCGCTGCACGAGCCGCAGTCGCCGACCCCGGTGACGACCGCCTGGCATGAGTCGGCGAGTTCCCCGAACAGATCATCCGGTACCGGAAGGGCGAACGCGCGCTTGGTGCGAGCGATCACGCCGGCCGCACCGTACCGGTCGACCAGCAGTCTGCCGATCTCGTCGAGGAACAGCGACGCGTTCTGCTTCGTGTTCTCCAGCAGCCCGATCGTCGCGCCCTGCAGCCGAGCCCTCGGCGTGGCGAGCAGGATCTCCTCGCGCACGGGTGCGCCGCGCCCGGTCGGGTCGAGAATCACGTTGGCCATGGCTCGCGTCCTTTCTCGCGTCGTACCGAATCAACATCCCGGGCCGTCCTCGCGTCAACGCACCTTCCAGCTCACGGAAGTGTTTGCCGTGGACAACAATGCCGGCGGCACCCTCTGTTCACCCGGGCCCCCGACGTGATTGGGTAGAGGTCTACATCAATCGATCACGCAGAAACAAGCGGACAATGAGCGCTGACGATGTCGAGTCCCCCGATCCAGGCACGATCGATGCCGCGCTGCGCGGGATTCGGGACATCCTGGCCGCCGACGGGTACGAGCTTGCCTGGTCCATGGAGGAGCAGAACCGGGTCGGGATACGGGTGGTCGCCGGTCCGGCTGCCTGCGCCGACTGCCTGGTACCACCACCGCTCATGCGGTCCATCGTGGACGGTGAACTCGGCGGGACCGGGTACCGCGTCGGAAGCATCACCCTGCCGGCGACGTCATCAGCGACCGATCACGGCGGCTGACGGCGACGCGATCGACGCGGGCCGCGTGCGGCCACCGTCGCTCACCACGGCACATTCCGATCCGCGTCAGCCTGCCCCGGGTGCCACCGCGGCCGCGGCAGCAAGGTAGGCGGCGCTGGCCTTGCTCCGCGATGCGTTTTGTGGCGCGTTGGCCGGGAGGGGCCGACGCTGCCGGTGACGTGCGGCATGCTGTGGGCATGACGGTGGAGTCGACTGATCGTTTCGCTATGTCCAGTGACGGCGCGGCCCCGGTACCGGCGGTGATCTCCGTGATGCTGATCGTCCCGGACACGCCTGCGGCGGTTGTCTGGTACAAGACCGCGCTCGGTGCGGCCGAACTCTGGAACCTCGGCAGCGTTGCCGGCCTCCAGATCAGCGGCGCCCCGTTCTTCCTGCACGAGGTCAATCCGGATAACCCGACCGAGGCCAGTCCCGGACAGGTGGGAATCACGAGTACCCGCGTTGAGGTGTTCGTCGATGACCCCGACAGCTTCGTCGCGCGTGCCCTCGCCGCCGGCGCAGCGGCTGGCGCGGAAATCCAAGACCACAGCGTCCCCTGGGGCACGCATCGCCAAGGTGGCTTTACGGATCCCTTCGGTCACAACTGGTCGGTAGGCGACAGGTCTCCGCTGCGCCCGTTTCCACACTGACCACGCCCACGGCGATCCCGTACCGGAACCACATCGTCGTACGATCACCACCAGGTAACCGGATGCCGCTCACGCGGTCCAATGTGGACTGTCTGGATTGGCGCGGGTAGTGTACGTGACCTGGTGTCTGTCGGGCCCGGACGTCGGCGAGCACGAGGGTGTCGCCGCACTGTTGGTCCAGGCACCGGAGCAGCGCATGTCGCGACCCGGGGCGGTGAGAGCACGTGCGGCGAGTATCCGGGGCTGCGGGTTGGTGGTGTCTACGGTGCGTCGTTGGCGTCCGCGTCGGTCCGGACGGCGCGGAGCTGTTCGTTGATCTGTCTGGCTTGGTGGCGGAAGGCGCTGGCTTCGGTGTATCCGTGTTTCTCCAGGTGTTGGGCGTGGCGGAGCAGGTGTTCGACGGCCTCCTGCCCGTAGGTGATGATGTTGTCCGCAGCGAGTTCGATGAACTCGTCGACGGCGGCCCGGCTGTACGTCAGGGTGTCGCGGCCCTGGTTCTTGCGTTGTGCCAGCTTGTCGGCGATGAGCATGTGGGTCCGGGCGCGTTCGGGCCGGGCGGCGTCCTCGCCCTCCGTGATCGCCTGGTGGTAGGCGTCGGCTGCCTCCTGCAGGAAGGGCAGCGGATCCGTGTCGGTGGCCAGGGTTGCGTAGACGGTCGCCGCGCCGGCTAGCCCGGTGTGGTGCCCGGTCTGTCGCTGGACCACGTCGCGGTACTCCAGGAGGGCCTTGGCTGATCGGTCGATGGCCTGCTGCCGTTGGCCGGTCTGGTCGAGGAGGCGGGCGTGCCAGACCAGCGCGCAGGCGTGGTTGGCTCGAAACCGGTCCGGTTGCTGCTGCTGGAGTTCGTCGTACAGGTTGGCGCTGTGTTGGGCGGCGTGGAGCCGTTGTTGGATCGCGCCGGGCCGCTCGTCGGGCAGCCGGGCCAGAAGCAGCGCGCTGGCCGCGGATTCTTCTTTCGCTGCCGTGACGTCAGTAATCTGGATGCTGAGTTGGTATGCGTCCATCGCGGTGTCGACCGTCTGGGTCCAGACGCCTGGCGCGGCTGTGGGCCGGCGGGTGTCGTATTCATGGGCGACACGTTCGAGTGCTTCGGCCAGCCGCCGCAGCCGCCACACTTGCTGTGGTCGCTGTCCGCGCGGATCGACGGCTACCAGTACCTGGCCCATGTCGACGACGCGACGCCAGGCCGGTTCAGCCTCGGTCCAGCGCCCGGCTTGCTCGCAGCAGTCGGCCCGCAGTTGCAGTGTCTGCACCAGGACCGGCAGGTACCGGTCGGGGTCGGCGCGGCGCAGCGCCTCGTAGCAACCGACCGCCTCCTGCGCGGCGTGCAGGGCCCGCGGTGGGTCCAGCTCGCGCAGGAGCTGCGCTTGCATGGCGGATACGTAGCCGAGGTCGCCGGCGAACCCGCTGGGTGTTGCGTTGCGTAGGTGGCGGTACAGGTCTCGGGCCTGACCGGCGGTGTGCGCCGCCTCGGCGAGCCGCCCCGCGGTCGCGTACTGGTCGGCCAGCGTACGCAGAGCCGCCGCATGCAACACGTCCCGCCCGGGATACGGGTCGGCCTTGCTGACCGCTACCGCCTGCTCCGCGACCGGCACCGCCTCGGCGTGACCCTGTTCGGCCAGCCCGGCCACCAGGGTCAGCAGGGCCTGGGTGAGGTGGGCCGGGTCGGGCTGCGGCAGCTCGCGCAGGGCGGCGACCGCGGCCCGCGCCTCGGTGACCGCTTCGGCGCCCCGCGCGGCACGGTCCCCGGATTGCCGTGCCTGTTGGGCCAGTACCAGAGCCAAGTTGTTGTGGGCCGCGGCCCGCAGGTCCGGCCGGTCG
>DATEJJ010000731.1:0-8480 GCA_035278125.1 Rugosimonospora sp. | reverse complement strand
GCCGCCGATGGTCCACGTGGCCGCGGCCAGCGCGGCGCCCCAGAGCCAGGTCACGGTGGCGAGCACGTTGCCGGCCACGGTGGGTACCGCGAGCACCGCGATCGCGGCGAGCGTGCCGAGCACCAGCCCGGCGGCCGTCGCGATGACGGCGGTGAGCCCGGGGCTGCCCGGCTCCGCCACCTGCGCCACCCGGGCCGGGTGCAGCACGAGCGGGATCATCACCGCGGCGCCGAGCGCGCCGGACAGTGAGACCGCCATGTTCACCGGCAGGCCGGCCGGCTGTCCGGTGCGGCGGGCCGCCCAGCGCCCGATCCAGGCGCCGGTGATGACCGCGACGGAGGCGAGCAGGGCCAGCCAGGTGAGCTGCCAGTGCCACGCCGGCCGGGTGAGGTCGATGTCCCAGCGCACGATGCCCAGCCCGTACGCGACGCCGAGCTGCCCGGCTCCGGCGACCACGCCGGCCCCCGCGGCGCAGCCCAGCGTACGGGCCCAGGTGCGTACGGCCATGCCGGTGAGCGTACGAGGTCGGAACGTGTGCCGCTACCGGCCGAGTCGGCCGGCTGGCAGGCGCTTCTGGCTGGTACGGGGATCCGTCCACGGTTGCCCCCCGCCGGCCGGCTGGTGGTGCCGCCCGGGCTGCCGTACCGGCGCCTCCACCAGCAGCTCGTGCAGCTCGGCGCTGGCCTGCGCCACCTCTTCCAGGTGCGCGCCGTGCCCGAGCGAGCGGGGCCGGGGGATGTCGATCGTGAGGATCTCGCGGAGCTGCCCGGGGCGCGGCGTCAGCACCACCACCCGGTCGGCGAGCAGCACGGCCTCCTCGATCGAGTGGGTCACCAGCACGATCGTGGCCAGGTTCTCCATGTGGATGCGCTGCAGCTCCACGGCCAGCTCGGTGCGGGTCAGCGCGTCCAGCGCGGAGAACGGCTCGTCCATGAGCATCGCGCGCGGTTCGAGGATCAGGGAACGGCACAGCGCGACCCGCTGCTGCATACCGCCGGACAGCTCGTGCGGCAGTCGCTTGTGGAACCCGTCCAGCCCCACCATGTCCAGCAGGTCCCGGGCCCGGTCCTGGTACGCGGACTTGCGCGCACCGGCGAACTCCACCGGCAGCAGCACGTTGTCCAGCACCGACCGCCACGGCAGCAGCGCGGGCCGCTGGAACATGAGCGCCACGTCCCGCCGCGGCCGGGTCACCTCGCTACCGTCGATCACGACGCGACCACCGCTCGGCCGCAGCAGCCCGGCCACCATCCGCAGCAGCGTGGACTTGCCGCAGCCGGAGCGGCCGACGATGGCGACGAATTCGCCGGCGGCGATGGTCAGGTCGACGCCGCGCAGTGCCTCGACGACGCCGGAGCGTGTCTCGAAGGTCTGCGACACACCGGCAAGCTCAATCATCCGACGCTCCCCAGGGCGGGCCGGCCCGGTGCCGTACCACCGAACAGGCTATCCGGTATCCCCTCCGGTCGCGACCATGGCGCCGTGCCCGGTATCGTGCTTCGTCAATCGGGAAGGAGTCGCCGTGACTCTCGTAACGTCACCACGAGACGAGCAGGGCGTACCGGCCGCGGGCCGGGCGGGTCGGCGGTACCGCACGCGGAGCCTGAGCCGCGGTCCGGTCGGCGCGGTGGTGCTGCCGGTGATCGGCGTGGTGCTCTTTCTGGTGGCGTGGTGGCTGCTCACCACGGTCAGCGGCGTCAACATCAACCTGATCCCGCCGCCCGGGCACGTACTCAACGCGTTCCTGCAACTACCCGGCTACCTGATGAGTCAGTCAGTGACCACGCTGGTGGAGGTGCTCGAAGGCTTCGTGCTCGCCGTGGTCACCGGCGCACTCATCGCACTCGCGCTGGTCAGTTCGCCGGTACTGGAGCGGATGACGTACCCGCTGCTGCTCGCGGTCAACTCGGTACCGAAGGTGGCGGTCGCGCCGCTGCTGGTGCTGTGGATGGGCTTCGGCCAGCTGCCGAAGGTCATCATGGTGCTGCTGGTGTGCTTCTTCCCGGTGGTGCTGTCCACCGTCGCCGGGTTGACGTCCACGCCGGCGGAGTTCATCGAGCTGGCCCGGTCGCTGGAGGCGGCGCGCTGGCGCGCGTTCGTGAAGATACGGATACCGAGCGCGCTGCCGCAGGTGTTCGTGGGGCTGAAGCTGGCGATGAGCCTGGCCGTCATCGGCGCGGTCATCAGCGAGTTCCAGGCGGGTACGGTGGCCGGGCTCGGGTTCGTGATCAGCACGTCGAGCGGGCAGATGGACACCGCGCAGGCGTTCGCCGCCATCGCGATCCTGGGCGTGATGAGCATCGTGCTGTTCTACGCGCTGGTGGCGCTGGAGCGGGTGCTGATCCCGTGGGCGCGGCCGGCCGCCCGGAGCTGACGAGGGCCGGCCGCCCCGCGGTCAGGCCGGCCGGCGACCGCTCGTCAGGTACACCAGGTACCCGTTGATGATCAGGCGCGGGTCCATCAACGCCTCCGCCACCTGCTCCAGCTCCTCGTCGGTCATGCCGAGCGCGATGACCTGGTCGTGCAGCTGCCCCATGCCCGCGCGCAGCAGCCGGCAGCCCGGGTCGCCACCCCGCCAGCTGGAGCCGTGCACGGTGACCCGCACGTCCGCCAGGCCCTCGTCCTGGAAGGCCAGCAGCGCGCCGCGCGACCAGTTCCGGTCGTTGCCGTGGCTGGCCAGGATCTGCAGGTGCAGCGTCTGGTACCGGGCGACGAGCGCGTGTGCCGGGTCGGGGCCGTACGCGACGAGCTCCTCGCCGACGGTGGGCCAGAAGTCCTCGGTCAGCACCGCGCCGCCGGGTTGCAGCGCACCGATCATGTTGCGCAGCGCGGTCCGCCGCTCCGGCAGGTGGTTGAGCAGCAGCCGGGCGTGTACCAGGTCGTACCGGCCGAGCGGCTCGTCCGAGGTGATGTCGTGCTGGCGTACCTCTAGCCCGGGGTAGTCCGGGATGCGCTGCGGCTTGAGGTCGGTGGCGAGCACGTGCCCCTGCGGCCCCACGCGCTCCGCCATCCAGGTGGCGATGCTGCCGGCACCCGCGGCGACCTCCAGGCAGCGCTTGCCCGGCAGGTCCACCAGCTCCTCGATGCGCCGCCGGGTGTGCGTGTCCAGCATCGCGGCGAGCGCGTCGTGGTGCTCAACCGCGTGCGCACTCTGGTTGTCGTAGGCGTACCCCTGTACCGCCGTCACGATCAGGCCGCCTTGGCGGCCATGTCGAAGTTGACCACCGTCTCCGGGGTGAGCCCCGCCTGCGCCAGCCCGGCCGTCTCCAGCAGCGCGATGCCCCGCATCACCCGGGCCTGGTCCAGCGCCGCCGAGGTCACGTACGGCTTCATCAGCGTCATCGTCTTGGTGACCGTGGCCGCCTTGACCAGCGGGAGCTTGGCGTTGATGAGGGTACCGGCCTCCTCCGGGTTGTCCACCGCGTACCGGATGCTCTTGATGAGCGCCCCGACGAAGCGCTGTACCAGATCCGGGTTGGAGCCCAGCACGCTGGTGGTGGCGAGCAGCACGGTGCCGTACAGGTCGGTCAGGTACTTGCTGTACGGCAGCACCACCGCGGTCTTGCCCTGCGCCGCGGCCGTCACGCCCGGCGTGTCCACGGCGTACGCGCCGATGGCGTCGACCTTCCCGGTGGCGAGCAGCGAGGGGAGCTGGTCGGAGGCGGCGTTCACGAACTTGATTTTCGTGGCGTCCAGCCCGGCGAGCTTGGCGTACGTGGGGAACAGGGTCTGCGAGGCGGCCGCCGGTGCCGCGCCCAGCGTCTTGCCGGCGAGGTCGGCGGGTACGGTGATCCCCTTGTCGGACAGGGTGATCATCGACAGCAGCGTGGTGGACTGTACCGCCGCCACGGCGCGGTAGTTGGGGTACGCCTTCGCACCCCGGATCGCGCTGACGAAGTCGACCGAGGCGAACTGCGCCTTGCCGGCGGCCAGGCTCTTCAGGTTGGCATCGCTGGGCGCGCCCGGCAGGATCGTGACGTCGATCCCGGCTTCCGTGAAGAAGCCCTTGGCCAGGCCGACATACGGGTAGTCCTCGCGGGCGGTGGTGCCGAAACCGGTGAGGTAGGTGACCTTGTCGGCTGCCTTGCCGCCCGCGTTCGAGGTGGTGGTACCGCTCTTGGTGCTGCTGCCACTGCTGCAGGCGGCCAGGCCGGCGGCGGCCGGCGTGACGGCGAGTGCGGCGATCATCTGTCGTCTAGAGAGCATGACTGTCCTCGCTTTCCTTAGCTCAGCGGTGCATGGGCGTGCGAAGTGCGCAGCGTGTTATCCCGCACCGTCACCGGTCGCGGGTGATGGTTCACATCGGGGAGGCGCTGGTTGATCGGCCCGGAAACAGTGGTCCCTTCGGACGACATCGGGGTATCGTTCGGCCGACAGTCTATGGGCCGTTCGTCGCCGTGCTCAACATCTGCCCAGCCGCGACTTTGTGCGCGCGCCCGCTCACTCCATCAACGCTCCACTGTGGAGCGAGGTTCACGCGGGCCGCCAGCGGTCGCCCCGGGCGACCAGTACGGTCAGTGCCTGCGGGGTGAGTCCAGAGTGGTTCTCCGGCGTCATGTGTATCTCGCCGGCCAGCCCGTCGAACTGCACCGTCTCGATGGCGTCGCGTACCGTCGCGTGGTCCGCACCCTCGTCGGTGTTCAGCAGCGCGGTCTCCACCACCTGTACGGCGTCGGCCGCGTACGTCGAGTATTCGGAGAAGTTGCCGTACTTGGCGGTGTAGTCGTTGAACCACTGGCGGCGCGCGACTTTCGCGGGCGTGGTGGCGATGACGTCATCGATCACCATGCTCTGGGTACCCACCATGGCGATGCCGTTGGTCTGTTGCATGCCCATACCGGTCAGGAAAAGCTCCCCCGCACCGGACTGGTCGAAGTAGATACGACCGTCGTATCCGGCGGTACGCGCGCTCCTTGCGGCGGCGAGCGCGCGCGCGGAGAACGCCGAGATCACCAGCGCCTCCGGGTGTTTCGCGATGGCGCTGCGTACCGGCTGGTTCAGGTCGGTGTCGGTGGCCTGGAACTGCTCCGTGTCGATGACCGCCACGCCGGCCTTGTCCATCGCCCGGCTGAGCGCCTGCAGCGCGTCGTTGCCGCTCGCGTCGTTCGTGGCCACCATCGCGACGCTGGCCATCTTGTCGCCGGTCAGCTCCCCGGCGAGCACGGCCGCGCCGTCGTCGCTGTTGGGGCCCACCTTGAAGATGTACCTGCGGGAGGCCACCGGCCGTACCACCTCGGACGCCGGGGCCAGCGAGACGGTGGGAACCCCCTTGTCGTTCAGGGTTTTCGCGACCGCGAGCAGGCACTCGCCGGACCAGCCGGTGATGACCGCGGCCAGGCCCGGCTCGTCCACGAAGGCACTCACGTCGGTCACCGAGACGGTCGGGTCGCTGCGGTTGTCCCGCACGTCCAGGCGCAGCCGGTGCCCGCGTACCCCGCCGGCGGCGTTGACCTCCTCCACCTTCAACTGCAACGCGCGCTGGTACGCGATGCCCACGTCGGCGTACGCGCCGGAAAGTTCCAAGTCGGCCGCGATGACCAGGTCACCGGCGTTGGTCGCGCCGGTTGCCGTGGTGCAGGCAGCCGCGGACAGCGGCAGGAGCACCGCGGTCACCAGTGCCGCGGCTCGTCTGAGCGCCAACTCAAACCATCCCTTGGTCACGCGCCGTCACAGTCCCATGTGGACGCTGTGTGTGCTGTGGAGTGTCGCCGATGGCGTTCCCCACCATGCCAATCACCGCCGCCGCGGTCAAGCGCGGGATATGCCGGTACCGGTCAACGCGGGTACGGCTACGAGTTGTATTGTGGATTTCACATATAGTCATGTATCGCAGCGGGTAACAACTGAATCAAGATGCGGATGGCACGGTGCGTGCCAGTATTCGCGTCCGCACTGCTCAACCGCTATCTGTTCACGGCGTTGCTAGTAACATGCTCAGCCGGCGGTGCCTGCCAAGTCTGTTTGTGGCTCTCGGCGGGCTTCCGCAAATGTATGCCGACATGATGCAATCGCGGCCGTGCCGAATGTCTTCCGGTGCTGCGCGGCGGCGCCCCGGGAGCCTCGACGCTTGGCCGGAAGCGTGACGGAGGGATGAGCGTGAGCGCGACCATCGCAGCGTGCCGGTACCCGAGTCCTGACCGAAAGGTTTCGAGGTGACTTCGAGGATGGGCGCGAAAACGTCCCGCCCGAAGCCGGCGACGCCAGCCGGACGGCAGCGCCGGCGCCGGTTCTCGCTGCGGGACGCCCGGATCCGCGCCAAGCTGGGGATTCTGCTCATCCTGCCGCTGACCGCGGTGGTCCTGCTGGCCGCGGTCCGGCTGGTCGACAGCGGCCACCGCGCGCTGACCGCGGAGCAGGTCAAGTCGCTCTCCGCGCTGTCCGCCGACATCGCGGAGACCACGCACGAACTGCAGAAGGAGCGGATGGCTGCGGCCGCGGTGCTGGCCGACGCCAGGGAGCCGCTGGACACGTACAACGCGCGGGTGCGGGTGACCGAGGCGGCGGTGACGACGTATGCGGCGCACCGCTCCGGGCTGACCGGGCTGCCCACGATCGTCGACAACCGGCTCACCCGGATCGACAGCCAGCTCAACACGCTGGACACGGTACGGCAGGAGGTTTCCGCCAGGCGGAACATTTCCGTTGCGGAAGTCGTGGCGCGGTACACAGTGGTGATCGACGATCTGGTCGCGTACCACGGCGAGGTCGCGCAGATCGCCGGTAACACCAATGTCGCCGGCATGTTGCGGGCCATTTCCGCCTTCGCGTTGGCGAAGGCGGCGACCGCACAGGAGGCGGCGGTGGGTTTCGCCGCGCTGCAATCCGGCGGCCAGCTTGACCAGCAGCAGTACAGCGCGTTCCTGGCCACCCTCACCGGGCAGCAGTCGGCGCTGAGCACCTTCAACCTGTCCGCGACACCGGCGCAGCTGGCGCTGGTGAACACCACCATCACCGGTGACGCGGTGGCGCTGGCCGACCACGCCGCCGACCAGATGGCGCGCTCGGTCAACACCACGCCCGCCATCGCCGCCGCCGACCTGGCCGGTTCGGTCAGCGCGGTGGTGGAGCTGATGCGCTGGACCGAGCAGCAGCTCGACGCCGGCCTGCTGGCCGAGGCGACCGCGGAGCAGAACACCGTGGTCCGCGAGGTGGTCATCGAGTCGGTGCTGGTCATCCTCACGCTCGTCGTCGCGCTGCTGCTGGCCGCGATGGTGGCGCGCTCGATGGTGCGCTCGCTGTCCGGGCTGCGCGAGGGCGCGCTCACCGTGGCCGACCGGGACCTGCCCGCGGCCGTGGCCCGGCTGCGCGACGTGCAGATCGTGGGGGAGGACAGCCCCGACGAGATCGCCAACCAGGTGGTCGACCCGATCCAGATCGACACGCGCGACGAGGTCGGCCAGGTGGCGCAGGCGTTCAACGTGGTACACCGCGAGGCGGTACGCGTCGCGGCCGAGCAGGCGTCGCTGCGCGCCTCCGTCTCCGCGATGTTCCTCAACCTGGCCCGGCGCTCGCAGACCCTGGTCGACCGGATGATCGGTGAACTGGACGACATCGAGCGCAGCGAGGAGGACCCGAAGCGGCTGTCCCGCCTCTTCCAGCTCGACCACCTCGCCACCCGGATGCGCCGCAACGACGAGAACCTGCTGATCCTCGCCGGCGCCGACTCCAGCCCGCCGCGGCGCGAGGACGCCCTGCTGGTCGACGTGGTCCGGGCGGCACAGTCCGAAGTGGAGCTTTACAACCGGATCGAGTTCGCCACCATCGACCAGGACGTGTCGGTCACCGCGCTGGTCGTCAACGACGTGGTACGGCTGCTGGCCGAGCTGCTGGACAACGCGACCCGGTTCTCCCCGCCGCAGACCGCGGTGGTCGTCGACGCGCGGCGCATCGGGGACTACGTGCTGCTGCAGATCGAGGACCGCGGGCTGGGCATGTCGCCGGACCAGATGTCCATGCTCAACCACCGGCTCGCCCAACCGCCCACTGTGGACGTTGCCTCGTTCCGGATGATGGGCCTGGCCGTGGTGGCCCGGCTGGCCGCCCGCCACGACATCAAGGTGGAGCTGCGCAGCAACCCCGAGGGCGGCACCATCACCGTGGTCACCCTGCCAACCCCGGTGCTGATCCTGCCGCGGCTGCGCGGGCGGGAGCCGGTACTGCCCCGGCCCCGCGCCATGCTCGCGGTGGAGAGCCTGGCGTCCGAGCCGGGGACCTGGCCGATGCCGTCACTGCCCGGCCTGGCCCAGATCGGATCCAGGGACGACGGGGTACCCGTCGGGGCCGGCGCGCCGTTCGGCTCGGTCAGCCTCAACGGCTGGTCGCACGGCGTGGAGTTGAACGGCCACTGGCCCGCGCCGGCCGCTCCCGCCGCGCCCGCCCGACCGGCGCCGCCGGTCATCGACGCGCTGAACATCGGCACCGGCGCGCAGCGCCCGGCACCCGCCGACGACACCGCCGAGCTGCCCATCTTCCGGGCCATG
>DATEJJ010000730.1:0-3299 GCA_035278125.1 Rugosimonospora sp. | reverse complement strand
CTCAGCGGCGAGAAGGATGCCCGGCTCGCCCAGCAGAACTTCGACTTCGACAAGGCGCTGACGACGTCGGGCGTGGTGCACCGGTTCTGCACCGGCACGGGTACCCACTCCTGGCCGTTCTGGCAGACCGACATGGTGGACTTCCTGCGGTACGCCTACGGCACGGGCCCCGATACCAGCCAGTGCGACAACGCCTGACGGCGCCGCCGCCAGCGTTAGCGCATCCGCTCGGCCGCTGCGGCGGCGACCCGCTGCCATTCGTCCTGAGCCAACCGCGCAAGCGCCGGCCGCGGCGTGTTCCGGTGCCGCGCCACCTGGAGCCGCACCGCTTCGTCCTGGTCGGTCGCGAGTTGCGCAAGCAGGTCCGGGGTGAGCTTCCGCTTCATCGAGACCATCAGGCGCACCTTCGGGTCCGGGTCCCGGGCCAGGATGGCGAGTACCTCAAGGGGCACCGACTTGTTCTGGGCGACCCAGAAGCGCTCCCGCGGGTACCGGGCCATGACGTCGAGCCAGACGTCCAGATGGGCCGGCTCGTGCGCCGCCCGGTGGCACAGCGCCGGGTCGGCGCTGTGCCGCAGCCGCACGAACTCGTCCGCCGACCCGATCATGTCAGGACAGCATGGACCAGGGGATGAACCGCCCCACCGAACTCTTCCACTGGTTGGTCATGTAGTCACCGTACTTGGTGGCGTTCGCGATCCACTCCAGTCCCTTGCTTGTTTCCTGGTACACCTTGAACGCCGACTCGCCGTGTCCGGCGACGTCCGTGGTCCACCAGGTCCCGTCCGAGGCGCTCTTGAAGAAGGTCGTGTTGAACGGCCCACCCTGCTTGGTGGCGGATGCCCCTTCCCGGGTCAACTGCCACAGCTGACGGTCGCAGTTGTGTACCAGCACCGTGGTGTCGCCGGCCGCGACATAGAACGTGTGTACCCGGTCGACGGTCAGGTCGTACATCACCCGGGCGCCGGTGAACGAACGCACCGATACGACGGTCGACCCGCCCGCACCGGCCGCGCGCAGGTGTTCCCCGGCGGCCAGGCTGCCCGCCTCCACCCACTCGTGCCTCGCGTCGTCCCAGAAACGGTGGTGCGTGGTGGTGTGGACGACGGCGGTGTGCCCGGCCCGGTCCCGCACGGTCACGTCGGTCAGGTCCACGTCCTCGTGCCGGTAGACGTGGGACACCGTGCCGGTCACCGGGCGGCCGGTCGCCGGGTCGGTGGTGCGTACCCGGTCGCCTGCGCGGACCGAACCGATCGGCTTGTCGCTGCCGTCGGCCATCAGCACCGGCGTGTCCCCGGTGAAGCTGTGCAGGCAGACGTCCGCGGCCTTGCCCAGCCCCTTGAGCTTGCTCAGCCCCTTCTCGATGCCCAGGCCGACGAGGTTGGCGGCGCAGCCGGTGGCCGCGTCGGTGAGGCCCTCGCGCAGTGTGTACTTGCGGCCGGTGAGAGCGCTGACGATCAGCCCACCCGCGACGCCCTCCAGCGCGCCCAGCGCGCACTCCCCGGCCAGCGCCGCGAGCAGCGGCAGGATCAGGCCGGACGGGTCGGTGGCGTTGGTGGGGCTGTCACCGGTGTACGCGTACAGGTTGGTGCCCGAGGCCGCCTCGCCGGCCGGGTCGGCGGAGATGAACCGCTGCGCTGCCGGGCTGTAGTAGCGGGCCCGGTAGTAGTACAGGCCGGTGCCGTCGTTCTCCCGTCCGGTGAACTGGCTGCTGTTGCTGCTGGCGGCCCCGGTCGCGGTGGTCTTGCCGAACGGTTCGTAGGTGTAGCCGGTCTGTACCGCGCCGGTGGCGTCGGTCTGGGCCACGACCGAGCCGAGCGCGTCCGCGATCGGGTAGTGCACGCCGCTGGCGTCGGTGCGCTGGTACGTCTCGTCCACGCCCAGCCCGGTCACCATGTTCGCGGTGGGTGTGCTGCCGTTGAGCTCCTGCACGGCGTCCGGCCCGTCGTACAGGTAGCCGGTGCTGGCCGTGCCGACCGTGCGGCTGGTCCGCCGGCCCAGCGCGTCGTAGCCGAAGGAGGCGGTGACCGCTCCGGTGATGCCGGCCAGTTCGTTGCGGTCGTTCCAGGTGTAGGTGCTGGCGCCGTCGCCGGTGAGCTGCCCGTCGGCGTCGTAGGTGAAGGTGGCGCTGCCCAGCTTGGTGAGCTGGTTGGCGGCGTCGTAGGTGGCGCTGGTGACCGCGGTGGGCAGGGACACGCGGGCGAGGCTGCCGGACTCGCTGGTGCGCCGGCCGGCCGCGTCGTAGCCGTAGGCCAGGTCGCCGGCGGCCGTGGTTCCCTTGGCGTAGCGCAGCGAGAGCAGCTGCCCGGCGGCGTCGTACCCGTAGCTGGTGACCAGCCCGTTGGGCAGGGTCAGGGAGGTACGCTGCCCGCCCGCGTCGTAGCCGATGCGGGTCACCGAGGTGCCCTGCGTGATGCTGGTCAACTGGTCCGCGGTGTCGTACGCGTACGATACCGGCGGCTGGCCGGCGACCGTCATCGAGGTGCGCCGGTCTCCCTTGTCGTAGCCGTAGCTTACGGTCCCTTGTGGACTGACCTGCTTGGTGAGCCGGTCGAGCCCGTCGTAGGTCTGGGTGAGAGTGCCGCCGGTACTGTCCACGATGGACGTGGGCCGGTTCGCGGAGTCGTACGCGGTGGTGACGGTACTGGTGGTGCCGTAGCCGGTGCTGGTGAGCCGGCCGAGCGCGTCGTACGCGAAGGTGTCGACGGTACCCTTCTGGTCGGTCGTGGACACTGCCTCGCCGAGCAGGTCGTAGCTGGTCCGGCTGATCCGGCTCAGCGCGTCGGTGCGGGTCAGGGCCCGGCCCATCCGGTCGTACGTCCAGGTGGTGACATTGCCGTTGGCGTCGGTGAGGGTCAGCCGGTTGCCGTCCGCGTCGTAGCCGGCGCGCGTGGTGCTGCCGAGCGGATCGACCAGGCTGGTGACCTGGTTGACCGAGTCGTAGGCGAGCCTGGTCGTGTCGCCCAGCGGGTCGGTGCGGCGCACCGGCCGGCCGGCGGCGTCGTAGTACACCGTGGCGACCCGGCCCAGCGGGTCAGCGACGGCCACCGGGAGACCGTCCAGGTAGCTGATGTAGGTGGTGTTGCCCAGCGGATCGGTGACGGTTACCGGCTGCCCGGCGAGGATCGTCGTGGTGGTGCGCCGCCCCAACGGGTCGGTCGCGGTGATGGTGCCGTTGCCGTCGTCGTACGCGAACGAGCTGGTCTTGCCGAGTGCGTTGGTGGCGGTCGCGAGCCGCCCGTACCGGGGCTCGTAGGTGAAGCTGTCCGTCACCGCGCCGCTGGTACCGGCCAGCCGGG
>DATEJJ010000729.1:0-4292 GCA_035278125.1 Rugosimonospora sp. | reverse complement strand
CATCGCCGACGAAGGCGTCGCGGCCCGGCTGGTGGCCACCGCGCGTGCCGGCGGGGTACCGCTGGCCGGGGTGGCACACGCGGCCGGGGTGCTGCGCGACCGGCTGCTCGGGCACGTGGGCGCCGAGGACCTGGCGCAGGTCTGGTCGCCCAAAGTGGACGGTGCCTGGCGGCTGCACGCCGCGGTGGCCACGTCCGGGGTGGAGCTGGACTGGTGGGTGTCGTTCTCTTCCGCCGCCGCCCTGCTCGGCTCGCCCGGCCAGCTCTCGTACGCCGCCGCGAACGCCTGGCTGGACGCGTTCAGCCGCTGGCAGCGCGCCTGCGGGGTACCCGCGTCCGCGGTGAACTGGGGCGCCTGGTCGGAGGTGGGCGGTGCTACCGGGGTACACCTGCCGGGGCTGGACCCGGTGGAGCCGGGCGAGGGGATCGACGCGCTCGCCGGGCTGATGTGCCGGGAACCGGGTACCGTCGGCGTGCTCCGCTTCGACCCGTCCGTCGCGCTCAGCGCCTTCCCCGAGGCGGGGCGGCTGCCGTTCTTCGCCGAGGTGGCC
Organism: Rugosimonospora sp.; assembly: GCA_035278125.1. Classification (GTDB taxonomy): domain Bacteria; phylum Actinomycetota; class Actinomycetes; order Mycobacteriales; family Micromonosporaceae; genus DATEJJ01. The sequence goes on along the minus strand of DATEJJ010000729.1, from coordinate 3,742 downwards.
GCCGGCATGCCGGTCGACACCGGTACGCCCGAGTGGCGCGGCGCCGAGCAGGTGCGTGAACTGCCGCCGGCCGAGGCGGTACGGCTGATCGGGGAGCGGCTCGCGGAGCGGATCACCGCGGTGCTGGGTACCGAGCGGGCACCGGCCCGGGAGGCGAGGCTGACCGACATCGGCCTCGACTCGCTCGCCGCCGTACGTGTCAAGAGCCTGGTGGAGGCGGACTTCGGCTGTGCCCTGCCCACCTCGGTGCTGGTCGGCGGCGCCACCCTGGCCGACCTGGAGGTGGCCCTGGCGCAGGCGCTCGGCGTGACTGTGGCGTCGGACCCGAGCACCCCCGCCACCCCGGCCGCCCCGCTCGGGCCACGGGACCTGGCGGAGCGCTGGGCGGTGTGGCTGTTCGAGACGGCGACCGGGCAGCCGGTACCGGACATCGAGTGGCGGCTGGAGGATCCCGTCGCCGTACAGTCCATCGTGGACAGTGCCCGGGCCGAGTACGACGTGGAGGTGGCGCTGGACGCGCTGCTCGCCGACCCGACCCCCCGCGCGCTGGCGGTACCGTTGCGCGCCGCGGAACAGTCCGAAGTGGACGCCGCCGGACCGGTACGCGCGCTGCACGCCGTGGACGGGGACCACCCGCCGCTGTTCCTGGCGCACCCCGCCGGTGGCAGCACGCAGGTGTACCGCCAACTCGTCGCCCTGCTCGACCCCGACCAGCCGGTGTACGGGCTGGAGCGGTTCGACGAGGGTACGGTCGCCGAGCGCGCGACCCGGTACGTGCGCCTCATCCGCGAGGTGTGCCCGACCGGCCCGTACCGGCTGGGCGGCTGGTCCTTCGGCGGGGTGCTCGCCTTCGAGATGGCTCGCCAGTTCGCGGCCACCGGCGAGAAGGTGGACGCGGTGCTGCTGCTCGACTCCGGGCTACCGGTACCGGTACCGCCGGAGGAGGCGGCGCGGCTGCTGACCGGGCGGTTCCTCGGCTTCGTCCAGTACCTGCGGGACACCTACCGGGCGCCGGTCAAACTCGATCCCGAGCAGCTGCGCGGGCTCACCGAGGACGAGCAGTTCGAGCTGGTACTCGCGCAGATGTCCGCGACCGGGCTGACGGCGCGGCTGCCACCGGCGGTGTGGCGGCACCAGATCGACTCGCACCGGGACACCCGGGCGCTGGACGAGTACCAGGCCGGCCCGTACCCGGGTCCGGTCACGCTGTACCGGTGTACCCAGGCCACGCCCTGGGCGGTCACCGATCCGCGGTACGAGCACCCGGACGCCGCGCGTGGCTGGGACCGGTTCTGCACCGACCTGCGGATCGTCCCCGTCACCGCGCACCATCTCAACCTACTTGACCCACCCGCGGTGGAGGTCATCGCGGCCGACCTGCGCCGGGTGCTGTGACCGGCGTACACCCCCGAGGAGCATCCATGTCCGAACTTGCCGAAGCCGCGCTCGCCGGTGCCGGACCGGCGGAACTGCTCGCCTGCCCGGTGCCCAACCGGTTCCGCGCGGCCCACCTGCGGCGCGAGGACGTCGCCATCTTCGGGGCCGACGAGGAGAACCGGGACGTGCGCCGGGCCATCCACGTCGGTGAGGTACCCATGCCGGTGCTCGCCCCGGACGAGGTGCTGATCGCCGTGATGGCCTCCAGCATCAACTTCAACACGGTCTGGTCGGCGACGTTCCTGCCGGTACCCACGTTCGCGTTCCTGGCCCGCTTCGGCCGGCAGGACCGCTGGGGCGCGCGGCACGACCAGCCGTGGCACGTCATCGGCTCGGACGCCTCCGGCATCGTGGTACGCCTGGGTGCCGGGGTGCGGCGCTGGTCGGTCGGGGACCGGGTGGTGGTCGCACCGGCCTATGTGGACACTGAGGACCCGGTGACGCACCAGGACGCGATGACCGGCGACCAGCGCGCCTGGGGGTTCGAGACCAACTTCGGCGGGCTGGCCGACTTCGCCGTGGTCAAGGCGAGCCAGCTGCTGCCCAAGCCGGCGCACCTGACCTGGGAGGAGGCGGCCTGCGGCACGCTGTGCTCGTCGACCGCGTACCGGATGCTGGTCAGCCCGCGCGGCGCGGTGATGAAGCAGGGCGACGTGGTATTGATCTGGGGCGCCACCGGTGGCCTCGGCGGGTACGCCGTGCAGATGGTGCTGGGCGGTGGCGGCATCCCGGTCGCCGTGGTCAGCTCGCCGGCCAAGGCCGAGCTGCTGCACCGGATGGGCTGCCGGCACGTGGTGGACCGCAGCACCCTCGGGCTCGGGCCGCGCGGCATGCGCGACCAGGCCGCCTGGAAGGAGCTGGGCACCCGGATCCGCAAACTGGTCGGCGAGGACCCGCACATCGTCTTCGAGTACACCGGCGAGGAGACCTTCGGCGCGTCCGTCTACCTGACCCGTACCGGTGGTTCGGTGGTCACCTGCGGCTCCAGCAGCGGGTACGAGCACACCTACGACAACCGGTACCTGTGGATGCGGCTCAAGCGGATCATCGGCAGCCATGGCGCCAACTACCAGGAGGCGTGGGAGGTCAACCGCCTGGTACAGCTGGGCCGGCTGATGCCCACGCTGTCCGCGACCTACCCGCTGGACGAGGCCGGCGAGGCGACCCGCACCGTGCAGCTGAACCAGCACGTCGGCAAGGTCGGGGTGCGCTGCCTGGCACCGGCGGACGGGCTGGGCGTGACGGATCCGGTGACCCGGGCGGAGATCGGGGAGGCTCGCCTGCGGCCGTTCCATCCAGCGGCCGCGACCGGCCCGGTGCTGGTGTCCGCCGCGTCCGCCTGACCGTTGATGGCGCCGGCCGCACCCGCCCGGTCCCGGGCGGTCATCGCCGTGGTGGTGGCCACCGCGTTCGTCACCATGCTGGACAACACCGTGGTGACGGTCGCGGCGCCGTCGATCGCCCGGGACCTGGGTACGCCGCTGACCTCGCTGGAGTGGGTGGCGACGGGGTACATGCTGGCCTATTCGGGCCTGATGCTGCCGGGCGGCCGGCTCGCCGACCGCTACGGCCACCGCCGCACCCTGCTGGCCGGGCTGGCGCTGTTCACTGCCGCGTCGCTGCTGGCCGGCGCGGCGCGGGGTGCGGGCACGCTGATCGCCGCCCGCATCGTGCAGGGGACAGGGGCGGCGCTGCTGGTACCCGCGACGCTCGCGGTGGTTGCCGCCGGCGGTGAGCGGGTACGCCTGCGCGGCACCGCGGCGTGGACCGCGTCCGGTGCCGTGGCGCTGGCCGCCGGACCGGTGCTGGGCGGCGCGATCAGCCAGCACCTGCACTGGTCGTGGATCTTCCTGCTCAACGTACCGGTCGGGCTGGTCGCGCTGACCGTCGCGTGGTACGCGGTACCGGAGCGGCGGGACACCCGCGCCGCCGGCCTCGACCTGCCCGGCATGCTGGCCTCCACGGTCGGGCTGGCCGCCGCCACCTACGCGCTCACCAGCGGTACCGCGCACGGCTGGGGTACCCCAACGGTGCTCGGGTGCGCGGCTGTCGCCACCGTGGCCGGCGCCTGGTTCGTCGTCGTGGAGCGGCACGGTCGCGCACCGATGGTGGACGCCGGGCTGTTCGCGGTACGCGCGTTCCGGGGCGGCGTGGCGGTACAGGTGCTGTGGGGGTTGGGCGTCAACGGGGTGTTCTTCTACACCGCCATCTACCTCCAGGAGGTGCGCGGGTACCCGCCCACCCTGGCCGGTCTCGCGTTCCTGGCGACGGCCGCCGCGGTGGCGCTGGGCGCGCCGTTCGCGCC
>DATEJJ010000728.1:0-2178 GCA_035278125.1 Rugosimonospora sp. | reverse complement strand
TCGGCCGTCCTCAGCCGATCGGCCGCGCCGGCAGGGGCCGGGCCGCCGTGGGCGGCGCCGTCGGTGGCCTGGGCCAGCCGGCCGAACGCGATGTGCATCCACGCCTTCCGCTGCGTGCTCAGGATCTGGGCCGGCTTGAGGTGTAATGCCTCGAACCGGGCCACCGCCTCGTCGAAGACCGCACCGACCTCGCCCTGCTCCACCGCGATGTGCACGGCGGCGATCGCCACGTTGATCTGCTGGCCCCGGTTGTTCGGCGCACCGCGCAGGAACTCCTCGACCTTGGCGAGACCGGCCGCCGCCTCTGCTGGTCGGCCGGCCAGCGCCGCCGCCTGCGGGTGGATCACGGCGAATGGGTTGCCCAGGACCTCGCTCGGTTCCGGTGCCCGGACCGCGCTGCGGCGCAGCCATTCGCCGACGTCGGCGAGGTCGCCGCGGAACAGCCCGAGGTCGCCGAGTAACGCCGCGCCGGTGAGGAAATCGGCGGCCGTCATCGCCTGGCCGTGCCGGTCCAGCGCGCGTCGCATGGACCGGCCTGTGTCCATGCCCATCGGCGGCGCGCCGTCGTATGCGATCCCCTTGATCCACTCCGTCCGGGCGATGGTGGCCGCGTCGCTCGTGCCTGCCGCGGCCGCGGTGGCACGCTCCAGCGCCCAGGCGGTGACCCGGTGCAGGCCGATCACGTTCGCCAACGTGCCGAGGCTGGCGACCACCTCGGCGTACTCGGCGCCGGGCCCGAGCCGGTTGACCAGATACAGCGACCGCAGGGCGTACGCACCGACCAGCGGCATCCGGATCGCCATCGCGGCACCGTGGGCACCGGTATACGAGAGGCTGGCCCGTAGCAGGTAGCGCTCCCGCCTGACGCCGGTGACCGTGCGCAGCCGCCGCGGCAGCTTCGCGACAGCCAGCCCCAGCAGGAACAGCAGCACCGTCGACAGCGCGAGCAGCAGCGGGTTGCGCGGCACCGGGTAGCCGACTTCGGCCAGCCCCCGATTGGCCAGGTCGGCCATCTGGTCACCCTCGCCCCGCAGGTGCCGGGATTCGGCCAGGTATCCGTAGATCCGGGCGCGGCGCCGCGGCTCGCGTTCGAGGTCCAGCGCGACGGTGAGATGCTCATCGGCCAGGCCGAACCGGCCCGTCCGACTCGCGGCGACACCCAGCTCGATGTGGAATCCGGTGTCCGGGACGATGCCGGCCGACGCCGCGATGTCAGCGGCCTGGCCGAGTAGTTCGACCGCGTCCGCCGTCGCGCACTGGCTCAGTGCGAACGAGCCCGCGGCACGGACGGCCCGGTACACCCGGTGCCGATCATGGTCGGTCTCGCCGCACAAATAGTGCCGGGCGACCGCGTACACGTCGGCGGTTCCGGGTTCGGCGACGGCGTCCAGATGCTCGGCGACCCGCTGGTGCAGCCGGCGGCGGTCGGCGTCGTCGAGCGTGTCAAGCAGGGCGTCCCGGATCCGTTCGTGCAGGAACGCGTACCCGCCCGGCACCGGTTCGATGAGCTGCGCAGTGACCGCGTCGGCCAGCACGGCCGCCACGTCGGTGGAACCCGACGCGGTCGCGGCAGTGGCGGCCGGTGCCACCGTCGCTTCGAGCAGCGCAGCGGTGAACCGGCCGCCGGCGATCGCCGCCACCGCGAGCATCTGCCGCGCCTGCGGGCGCAGCCCGTCGACCCGCCGCGCGAGCAGGTCCATGACATCGTCCGGCAGCGCGAGAGCGTCCAGACCGGCCCGATCCAGTCGCCACGCGCCCCAGGACGGGCTGAGCAGCCCGGCATCGACGATTGCCCGGACGTACTCCACCACCGCCAGCGGGTTGCCGCCGCTGCGGGCGGTGAGCTGGTCCACCAGGTCCGGCGGTGCGGCGGCCGAGCCGAGTTGGAGCCCGGCCAGCTCGGCGACCGCAGCCGCGTCCAGCACACGCAGCGGGACCTCGGTGGCGGCGGGCCAGGGCGCTGCCGCGTCCCGCGTGGTGAGCACCACCAGCAGCCGGGAGCCGGGCAGCCCGGGGCCGAGGCGGTGCAGTACGCTGCGGGTGACCTCGTCGCACCACTGCCCGTCGTCCAGGTGGAGCAATGCTCCGCCCTCGGCGGCGGCGAGACCGGCGAGCAGGGCGGCCGCCGCCTCGGCAAACTGGTGCTGGGTGGGCGCCTCGGTGTCCGCGCGGCCGGCA
>DATEJJ010000727.1:0-3867 GCA_035278125.1 Rugosimonospora sp. | reverse complement strand
CGGATTGCCGTAACCGGTCTGGCCCGCCGGCGTGCCCGAACTCGGCGTGCTGGCCCGGGACGCGGGCGGACCGGAGCCGGCGGCCTGGCCGTTCACTTCGCAGCGCACCCGCCAGGTGTCACCCAGCACCTCGTGTACCGCGTCCAGCAGGTACTGCGGGTCGCTGGCCACCGAGTTGGCGTGGAAGCCGTGCTTGAACAGGAGCACCAGCGTGGTGCCCTCCACCTCGCGTACGGTCGCCTCGCGGAGCAGGGCCTCGGCACTCCGCTTTCGGCGGCGCACGCTGGTGAGGATCTCGTCCCAGTGCCGCCGTACCGTGGCCGCGTCCACCGCACCGGGCTCGCCGGTCGCCGGTCCGCCTTCTTCCTGTCCCTCTCCGGCTTCCGCAAGTCCCTCCCCGGCTTCCGCAAGCCCGGCAGCGCCGCTGCTCGGCTTGGCTGGGGCCCCAGTCGCGGCGGCCTCGCGTCCGGCTCGCGCTCCCGTCGCCGCGGGCTCGTCGGGCGCCACGGACACCTGCCCGGTTTGCGGCCCCCGCCGCCCGTCCCCGGCTGCGTGTCCGGTTTGCACCCCTGGCGATCCGGCCTCGTCGGCGGATCTATCCGCGTGCCCGCCTCCCGGTCCGGCCTCGTGAGTCGTCGCCCCGGCCGCACCGCCGGGGCGCGATCCCGCCGGCTCCCCGGCCTGCTCCCCGCCGGTGCCGCGTCCCGTCGGTTCCGTGGGTGCCCCGGGTGGTTGGTCCGGGTGCATCGTGAGCCGGCGCTCCACCCGTTCGAGGCGCTGCAGCAGCGCACCCGCCGAGTCGTCCGCGCCCGGCAGCAGCATCCGTGCCGTGATGAGTTCGAGGAGGAGGCGCGGTGCCGTGGTGCCCCGCATCTCCGTCAGTCCGTTGTGGACGATGTCCGCCATCCGGGACAGCGTCGCCGCCCCGAACCGCTCCGACTGCGCCGACATCCGGGACAGCTCGTCGTCCGAGCCGTCGAGCAGTCCCTTCGCGATCGCGTCCGGTACCTGCTGCAGGACGATCAGGTCCCGCAGCCGCTCCAGCAGGTCCGACGCGAACCGGCGCGGATCGTGCCCCGCCTCGACCACCCGGTCGATCGTCGCGTACCCGCTCGCCCCATCGCCAGCCGCGAGCGCGTCGCACATCTCGTCGATCAACGCGACGTCCGTCACGCCGAGCAGGGCCACCGCCCGGGCGTAGGTCACACCCTCCGCACCCGCGCCCGCGATCAGCTGGTCGAGTACCGACAGCGAGTCCCGAGCCGAGCCGCCCCCGGCGCGTACCACCAGCGGGAAGACCGCCGGCTCCACCGTGGCGCCCTCGCTCTCGCACAGGTGCTCCAGGTATGGCCGGAGTATGCCCGGCGGGATCAGCCGGAAGGGGTAGTGGTGCGTCCGGGACTTGATCGTGCCGAGCACCTTCTCGGGCTCGGTCGTCGCGAACACGAACTTCACGTAGTCCGGCGGCTCCTCGACCAACTTCAGCAGCGCGTTAAAGCCGGCCGACGAGACCATGTGCGCCTCATCGATGACGTACACCTTGAAGCGGCTCGCGACCGGGGCGAAGAAGGCCCGCTCGCGCAGGTCGCGCGCATCGTCCACGCCACCGTGCGAGGCGGCGTCGATCTCGATGACGTCGATCGAGCCGGAACCGTCGGGCGCCAGCGCGACACACGAGTCACACTCGCCACACGGTTCGGGGGTGGGCCCCTTCTCGCAGTTGAGCGAGCGGGCCAGGATCCGGGCCGAGGAGGTCTTGCCACACCCGCGCGGACCGGAGAACAGGTACGCATGGTTGAGCCGCCCCGTACGCAGCGCTTGCATCAGCGGCTCGGTGACATGCTCCTGGCCGATGACCTCGGCGAACGTCCGTGGTCGGTACTTCCGGTAGAGAGCCAGGGCCACGCGTACAAGCTACCCTTCGGGTCCGACAAGAGGGCCCCCCGTGTACCCGCCAGAGCCCGCTTATCCTTGCTGCCTTCCGGCCCTGGGGAGGTTCACAGGTTGCACGCCACACGAGGGGCTCGGGCAACTGTACCCGGTCGAAGCCGGCTCGACATCTTGGGTATCCTTCTCGACGGAGGATTCGCCTAGTGGCCTAGGGCGCACGCTTGGAAAGCGTGTTGGGGTAACACCCTCACGAGTTCGAATCTCGTATCCTCCGCAGCTGCGAGCAGGCGCAACGCCGGGCCGACCCGCGAGGGCCGGACCCGGCGTTGATCTTTCAGGCTCAGCTGACGACCGTACTGACAGCCGCTGGCGTCGAGTCGTACGTGCAGCTCACCGGGACGGTGATACCGAAGGCGACGATGTCGAACGTGAAGGTCCCCAGCGTGAACGTCGCTGTCCCCGCCTCGTCCGCGGTCCAGGTGCCCGACTCCGTAACCGTGACGCTGGACCCGTTGGCCAGGGCGCCCTGTGAGCCCGCCGTCACCGTGACCGGGTTGGTCGCGGTACCCGTGGTCGCGATCGTCTGGCTGAAGGTGTTGAGGTCGCTGAGGTCGAAGCCGGAGTTGTTGGTGAACGTGAAGGCGACGGTCACCTGCACGGTGTCGCCGACGGCAGCGGTCGGGGGGATGCCGACGTCGAACGAGGACGGCCCCGCCTGGGCCGCCGTGAACGGGTTGGTGCAGGTCGTGGTGGACGTGACCGTGTCGGCGTTGGCCGGCGCCATCCAGGTCAGTCCGAGCGCGCTGGCCACCGCCGCGGCCAGCAGGTACTTAACCCCAGTTCGGATCATGTACTGGGCTCCCTTCTGAGCTGCATCGCCCTCTCCGCAGCGGAGCGGGCATCCCGGCGGCGGCCCTACCACCCGGGGCTAGCACCCAGCTGGCGCGATCACGGACGTCGACCCAGACCGGCCGAGACTGCAGAGAATAGAACATGTTCTATCAATAATGTCAAGACCCAGATCCCCTATCGGGTACGCGAGACTCTACGTTCGACACCGTGCCAGACATTGACCAGCGGCAGCGCGCCTGCGCCGGTTGCCAAGTAAGGCCGCAGGTTGCGTTCGTAGCCAGCACTCTGGCGGACATGCGATCAAGCAGGCCGACGGCAGCCAAAACCCTTACCGATGCCCATTCTGCTGCCATCCATCTAGAACACGTTCTTTTGAGGTTGGAATTTAGGCGCGAGTCGGTGTTGACCACGCCCGACGGCGTCGACACGTACGCCCCGAGCCGGACATCGACATCCACGCGCTCGGGCTGCGGGTGCTGCAGCTCAAGGAGAGGCGGCGACCGACCTGGCGCGGGCGGGCATCGACACGACGCAGGAGGTAGCGGATCTGATCCGCGGCATGCGGCGGCGATCGTCAGCGAGGCAGAGAGCGGTGGCGGCGGGATTTGAACCCGCGGAGGGCTTGCGCCCTCACACGCTTTCGAGGTCTGCGATCATGTGTTCGGCGAGGGTCGAGATGGGCCGTGAGCTGCACGAGAGACGGCCGGCGTATAGCTACAAGCAGACGCGGACGCGGACGAACGAGACGGAAACTGAGACGCTCTTGTCCACTATGGACAATCAGCCAGGCTCTTCATCTCCGCCGACCACGACCTGACGTCGACTGGACCTTGTCAGATCTCACGACGGCCGATCGACCCCGACCTTCCAGCAAACGCAGTTCAAGCGGTTCGAATCTCATGGCGCCGCGAGAACCGCCGGGGATGTTCGTGCTGGCGTGTAACGCTGGCTAGGGCCGACTCCGGCTGGTAGAACGACTTGCATGTACTACAGTCGCGGTTTGTCGGCGTGTGGCCGTGGTGTTACTCGACGTGATGAGTGGTTGGTGGAGTGGGTTACATTGCGTGACCTCCTTTCGGTGGTGGTTGGCTATCCGGTTCTGGTCGGGGCGAGCAGGCGGGTGTT
>DATEJJ010000726.1:0-3144 GCA_035278125.1 Rugosimonospora sp. | reverse complement strand
GGCGTCCACCTCGGCCGCGGCCCGGGCCTCCGCCTCCTGCGCCCGCTCCGCCGCCACCCGCAGCTGCGGTACCTCGCGCTCCAACTGTCCTAGGTAGTCGGTCAGTTCGGCCAGCCGCGCCTTGGCCGAGCGCAGCTCCGCACCCACGTCCGGGGTGGCGCCGGCCGGCCGGTCCAGGTCGGTCTGGCAGGCGGCGCAGCGGGCGGGGGTACCGTCCACCGGGGTCAGGCAGGCCGGGCACACCTCGACGCGTACCGGCTCGAACAGGCGGCCCGCCTCGGCCAGCATGGTGAGCTTGCTGACCTCCTCGGCGTACGTGGCGCGCAGCGCGGTCATCCGCTGGACCTGCGTCTCCCGGTCGCGCAGCCGCGCGTCCGCGTGCCGGGCCTCCCGGGCGGCGGCGTGGTGCCGCTCGCGCAGGCCCTGCGCGAAGTCGCTGTCCGCCCGCATCCGGGTGTCCAGCGCCGCCATCGCCTGCGCCGAGGCGGACAGCTCCGCCTTGGCCGCCCGGTGCACCTCCTCCAGCTCGGCCCGGTCGCCCAGTTGCTGCTCCTCGACCAGCTGCGCGGCCACGTGGTACGCGGTGCGCGCGGCGACCAGGTCCGCCTCGATGGTGCGGATGCGCCGGCCCAGCTCCACCGACCGGTCGTCGTGCACGTCGAACACGACGTCGACCACCTGGCGCAGCTTGAGGTTCTTCATCGGTACGTTCTCGAACAGCAGGTTCTTGTCGTCCAGCCGTTCGTTCGGCAGGAAGCACAGCCACATCAGGTCGCGGAAGCTGAGCGGGTCGGTGTCCGACTCCGGCCCGCCGAGCGTGTCGCGCAGCCGTACGCCCTCCAGCTTGCAGTGCGACAGCAGCAGGCTGGACAGGCTGTCCGCGTGCCCGGTGGGGCGCAGCGGGCGCCGCTCGGGTGGGCCGTTGCCCGGCTCGTCCAGCCGCCCGGCCCGGACATAGGCGAATGTGGACGGTTCGCCGACCGCGCGCTCGATCAGGTACGGCGAGCCGGACAGCTCAACCTCCACCGTGGCCGCCCGTACCTTCGGCATGATCTCCGGGTGGCGCGGGTGGTCGGAGGCGCCCAGGCAGTAGTCGACGAATTCGAGGATCGTGGTCTTGCCGGTACTGAACGCCCCGGCGATCACGGACAGCGGTCTGGGTGAGTCGTCGGTGCGGCGGAAGTCCACATCGTACCCGCGCTCCTCGGCGTGCAGCCGCAGCCGCCGCAGCCGGATGCCGTGTACCCGCGCGCCGCCGAGCCAAGGCCCTGTTTCGCCGGTCATGCTCTGCCCCTGGGGATAGCCGTCCGCTTGGTGCCCTTCGGGTAGGTGGTGCGCCCGGGCCGGCCCCCCCGACCTGACGCGTCCAGATCGTCGTCGTCGCCGGACACGTCCGCCGCGTGCAGCGCACCGACCGGCATGTCCGCGACCGGCGTCAGCCATTGACGCAGATTTTCCCGCAGCCCGCGACCGCTCAGCCTCCGCACCCGGCGGACCACGATCCGCCCGGCCGTCATATAGGCATGAGCATAAGTTGAATTGAATTGGTTGGCTACGGCCACGCCCTCGGGTGTGAGCCGGTAGCGCACCCGGCCGGCGGCGGTCACCCGGACCAGCCCCTGCCCGATCAGCGCGGCCAGGTCGCGGGCCAGGCAGAGCCGGGCGGCGGTGAAGCGCTGCGCCGGGCTGGCGTAGGCCAGGGCCCGGTCGTCGAAGCCGGCCAGCCGCAGCGCGAACCGGTCGGGGTCGTCGCCGCGCCGGGCGAGCAGCAGCGGGTGCTCGGCCAGGAAGTCGTAGATGGCCAACCGCTCCGCGTCCACCCCGCCATGATCCCACTCCGCGACCACCAGTAGCAGCAGCACCAGCCGCGCATGCCGGAACTGTGCAGTGTCATCCGGGCGCACGGTTCACCTCCTCCGTCTCCGCCACGATCGCGCGCCAGTGGCGTACCCAGCCGGCCCGGCGCGCCTCCACCACCCGGTGCATCAGCCCGCAGCGGTGCACCGGCCCGGCGCGCAGGGTCACCGGGAACGCCGTCGACTCCCGGATGTCCCGCATCACGTCCGCGTGCAGGCCGGGCAGCAGCGGGTCGGCCGGGTGCCGCTGGCAGGCCGCGTTGAACAGCGACTCCCAGATCCCGTGCACCAGCCCGTCCGCCTCGCCCAGCGCGGCCAGCTCCGCCGGTACCCCCTTGTCCCTGATTTCCCGGGCGAGCAGGTCGGCGTTGAAGAACTCGCGCTTGGCCGCGTCGAACTCGGTGTGGCCCGCGGCCCGCAGCTGGCGCACGAACAGCGCCCGCTCCAGCTCGCCGCCCGCCGCCTGGTCCAGGTCGTGCACGCCGGCGCGCGGCCCCGGCACCGGGGCGTAGGGGTCGTAGAAGTGCCGGCGCACGTGTGCCACGTCCGGCCGGATCAGCAGGCCGCGCAGCACCACCTCGTGCCACAGCTCGATGGCCACGCCGGTCTCCCGCTGCCGCCGCGCCCGCCACTTGTCCCACCACTGCGCCGTGGGCGCGTCCATGCTGGCGGGCAGGCACAGGATCCACTGGTCCAGCCGGTACCCGTTGCGTCCGGCCGCGGCCACCGCCGCGTTGAAGGACTCCCGGATCTGCGCCTGGTGGCCGCGGGTCACCAGCGGCCAGAAGTACTTGGACTGCCAGATGACGACCAGCCCGGACAGCTCGCCGAGCAGCACGTCGATGCCCCAGTCGCCGGGGTTGGCGGCGATGGTCCGCGCGCCGGGGCTGACGGCCGCGATGAGCATCGCGAGCATCTGCTCGAAGTCGTCCCGGGCGCCGGCCATGTTGCCGGCGCGCAGCTGGTGGGCCGCGAAGTTGATCGGCGGCTCACCGGAGGCCAGGCTCATGGCCGCGGCAGGCGCTGTCATTCCACCTCCAGCCTGCGAATGCACTGACCCCCAGGTGATCCACTATTGCGTGGATGTTTCGCGGACGGCAATGCTGTGCTTACATACCGCAATCTCTTCTTCGATTCTTTACCGCGCGTTCGCGCCCGCATCCACTCGGCCACCGGGAGGGTAGTCCTACCATGGCGGGATGCGTCCCTGGGCCGCCGCCGCGGCGGTGGTCGGACTGCTGGGCGCGGGCGCCGCTGTGGCCTGGCGGGTGGGCGCCGCGCTGGGGCT
>DATEJJ010000725.1:0-2091 GCA_035278125.1 Rugosimonospora sp. | reverse complement strand
CAGCCGGAGCCGGCCGCGCGGACCTCGGTCCGGCCGCTGCTGGTGGCCAGGGAGACCGGTTCCGGCGAGTTCGGGTACGAGGTGCAGTACCTGCTCGACGCGGCACCCGGTGCGGTGGAGGAGCTGCGCGGCCGGCTGGCCCTGCTGGGCGACTCGCTGGTGGTGGTCGGTGCCGGTGCCGGGCCCGACGGTACCCACACCTGGAACGTGCACGTCCACGTCAACGACGTGGGCGCGGCGATCGAGGCGGGGATCGAGGCCGGCCGCCCGCACCGTATCTCGGTGACCCGCTTCGCCGACCAGGCCGGCCCGGCGCCCGCGCCCGTCCCGACCGGTGCCGACCGGGGCAGCGTGGTGGTCGCCACCGGCGCCGGGCTGGCCGAGCTGTTCACCGCCGAGGGGGCGGTGGTGGTACCCGGCCCGAGTCCGTCCACTGTGGAGATCCTGCGTGCGGTACGGGAGGCGGGCGCCGGGCGGGTGGTGATCCTGCCCAACGACGCCAACGTGACACCGGTGGCCGCGGCAGCCGCGGCCGAGGCGCGGGCGGAAGGGGTACACACCGGGGTGATACCGACCCACTCGCCGGTACAGGCGCTGGCCGCGCTCGCGGTACGCGACCCGGGGCGGCGCTTCGAGGACGACCTGATCGCGATGGCCGAGGCGGCCGGCGCGTGCCGGTACGCGGAGGTGACCACGGCCGCCCGGGAGGCGGTGACGGTGGCCGGTGTCTGCCAGGCGGGCGACGTCCTGGCTCTGGTGGAGGGGGAGGTGAACCTGATCGGCAAGGATCTGCGCGACACCTGCCGGGACCTGCTGGACCGGATGCTGGCCGGCGGCGGCGAACTGGTGACCCTGCTGGTGGGGGCGCAGGCGCCGGCGGACCTGGCGCCCGGCCTGACCGAGCACCTGACCCGGCAGTGGCCGTTCGTGGAGGTACAGGTCTTCCCGGGCGGGCAGCCGCACTACCCGCTGCTGGTGGGGGTGGAGTAGATGCCCGGGTCCACCGTGGACAGGTCCACTATGGACACCCGGCTGGACAAGGTGGTCGGCGCCAAGACGGCCAAAGCCTTCGCCGAGCACCTCGACCTGCACACCGTCGGCGACCTGCTCTACCACTTCCCGCGCCGGTACGACGAGCGCGGCGAGCATACCGACCTGCGGCTGCTGGAGATCGGCGAGCAGGTGACGGTGCTGGCCCAGGTGCGCTCGGCCAACCTGCGGGACATGCGCAACCGGCAGGGCAAGCTGCTGGAGGTGGTGGTCGGCGACGACGCGGGTGGCCGGCTCACCCTCACCTTCTTCAAGCAGCCGTGGCGCGCCAAGCAACTGACCGTGGGCCGGTGGGGGCTGTTCGCCGGCAAGGTGACCGACTTCCGCGGCGTACGCCAGCTCAACCAGGCCGACTACGTGCTGCTGGACGAGGCCGACTCGGACGACATCGAGGAGTTCGCCGAGGGCGCGCTGATCCCGGTGTACCCGGCCGCGGCGAAGCTGCCCACCTGGGCCATCACCCGGTCGGTACGGGTGGTGCTGGACACGTTCACCGCGCCACCCGATCCGCTGCCGGCCCGGGTGCTGGCCAAGCGGCACCTGGCCGATCTGGGTAACGCCCTGCGCCAGGTGCACCGTCCGGACAGCAAGGAGGCGCTCTGGGCGGCGCGGTACCGGCTCAAGTGGGACGAGGCGTTCGCGGTACAGGTGGCCCTGATCCAGCGGAAGCTGCGCGCCGCGGACTGGCCGGCCCGGCCCCGTCCGCGGCGTACCGGTGGGCTGCTGGACGCGTTCGACGCGGGGCTGCCGTACCAGCTGACCGCCGGCCAGCGCGCGGTGGGCGAGCAGATCGCCGCCGACCTGGAAACCCCACACCCGATGCACCGGCTGCTGCAGGGCGAGGTGGGCTCGGGCAAGACCCTGTGCGCGGTACGCGCGATGCTCCAGGTGGTGGACGCGGGCGGCCAGGCGGCGATGCTCGCCCCGACCGAGGTGCTCGCCATGCAGCACTACCGCAACATCGGCGACCTGCTGGGCGGCGCGGGCCGCGCGGGCGAACTGGACGCGGCGCCGCACGCGACCCGGGTGGCGCTCGTCACC
>DATEJJ010000724.1:0-3420 GCA_035278125.1 Rugosimonospora sp. | reverse complement strand
GATCCGACCACGACAGGAGACTTGACATGAAACGCTGCTGGCTGGACCTGCGCGGCACCGAGCTGCCCCGCGACGCCCTGCTCGCCGAGGCGATCCACCACCGGGTGGACGGGGTGCTCGCCGCCGACCCGGCCGACCTGGCCGGGCTGCCGCCCACGCTGACCCGGGTGCTGTTCCCGGCCTCCGGCACGCTGCCGGACCGCGTCGAACCGGCCGACCTGGTGATCCTGCCCGGCGACGTGCCCGCGTCACCCTCCACTGTGGAGATCGGCGCGTACGTGGAGGTGACCGACCCGGAGTCGCTGGAGCTGGCCTGCCGGTGCGCCCGGACCCGGCCGTGGACGGTGCTCTCCTTCCGCGACCCGACCCGGATCCCGCTGGAGATCGTGCTGGCCGCCGCGGACGGCGCGGGCGGCGGCATCGTCACCGTGGCCACCGACCCGGCCGAGGTGGAGGTCATCCTCGGCGTGCTGGAGCACGGGCCGGACGGGGTGCTGATGGCGCCCCGGGCGCTGGGGGACGCGGCCCGGCTCAAGGCGGCCACGCTGCCGCGTACCGGCGATCTGTCCCTTGTGGAGCTTGAGGTGACCCGGGTGGCGCACGCGGGGATGGGCGAGCGCGCGTGCGTGGACACCTGCTCGCAGCTGGGCCCGGACGAGGGGCTGCTGGTCGGCTCGCGGGCCCGCGGGCTGGTGCTGTGCGCGAGCGAGACGCACCCGCTGCCGTACATGCCGACCCGGCCGTTCCGGATCAACGCGGGCGCCATCATGTCGTACACGCTGGGCGCCGGCGGGCGTACCCGGTACCTGAGCGAGCTGCACGCCGGCGCCGAGGTGCTGGCGGTGACGGCGGACGGGCGTACCCGGGTGGTGACGGTGGGGCGGGTGAAGATCGAGACCCGGCCGCTGCTCGCCATCGACGCGGTCGCCAAGGACGGGCGCGAGGTCAACCTGATCGTGCAGGACGACTGGCACGTGCGGGTGCTCGGGCCGGCGGGCGCGGTGCTCAACTCGACCGCGCTGCGCCCGGGCGACGTGGTGCTCGGGCACCTGCCGGAGCGCGACCGGCACGTCGGGTACCCGATCGACGAGCTGTGCCACGAGCAGTGAGCCCACCGGTGTTCGACTTCCACGCCCGGCTCGTGCCCCGGCCCGGCGCCGCCGCCGCACTTCTGTCCACAATGGATAGCGCCGGGGTGCGGCGGGCCGTGCTGTCGGCCGGTGGCGTGGTGACCCTGGAGCGGCTGTCGGCGCAGATCCTGGACGGCGGGCACAGCGAGGCGGAGCCGGACAACGGCGCGGTACTGGCCGCGTGCGCGGGCTCCGGCGGGCGGCTGCTCCCCTGCTACTTCGCCAGCCCGTACGCCGACCCGCACAGCTACCGCGCGCAGGTGTCGCGGTACCGCGGCCTCGAACTGTCGCCCGCGGTGCACGGGGTCGGCCTGGACGACCCGCGCACCGGCGCGCTGGTGGCCATCGCCGCGCAGGCCCGGCACCCGGTGTACGTCGTGTGCCTGGGCCGGGCCGGCGCCCGCACCGCCGACCTGGTCCGGCTGGCCCGGCGGTTC
Source organism: Rugosimonospora sp. (assembly GCA_035278125.1). Taxonomy (GTDB): domain Bacteria; phylum Actinomycetota; class Actinomycetes; order Mycobacteriales; family Micromonosporaceae; genus DATEJJ01. Next base: position 1,853 of record DATEJJ010000724.1, on the reverse strand, counting down.
CCGGACACCACGTTCGTGTCCGGGCACTGCGGCGCCATCGGCATCGACGCGTCCGGCATCGGGCAGATCGCCGCCGTGCCGAACATCGTGGCCGAGACGTCGGGCTGCTTCACCGCCATCGCCCGGCTGGCGCTGCACCGGCTCGGCCCGGACCGGGTGCTGTTCGGCACCGAGTACCCGCTGCAGCACCCGTCCGTCGAACTCGCCAAGTACGCCGCGCTCGACCTGCCCGCCCCGGTGTGGCGGCAGGTCGCCTGGCACAACGCCCACCGCCTGCTCGGAGAGGAACCACGATGACCGTCCTGGCACCACCCACCCTCGGCGCCTGGCACTCGCCGCGCGAACTGGAGGCGCTGCAGGAGCGGCGCCTGGCCGAGGTGTTCGCCGCCGCCGCGCGGTCCCCGTTCTACCGCGACCGCCTGCGCGGCACACCGTCCACCCGGGACGGTCTGGCCACGCTCCCGCTGACCACCAAGCAGGACCTGCGGGGCAGCTACCCGTTCGGCATGCTCGCGGTACCGCGGGAGCGGCTGGCCACCTACCACGAGTCCAGCGGTACCACCGGCGAGCCGTCGCCCTCGTACTACACGGAGGCGGACTGGGACGACCTGGTCGAGCGGTACGCCCGCAAGTGGGTCGGCATCAGACCCGCGGACGTGTTCCTGGTGCGCACCCCGTACGCGTTGATGATCACCGGGCACCTGGCGCACGTGAGCGCCCGGCGCCGGGGCGCCACCGTGGTACCCGGGGACAACCGCTCCCTGGCCATGCCGTACCGGCGGGTGGTGCGGGTGCTGCACGACCTCGGCGTGACGCTGTCCTGGTCGCTGCCGACCGAGCCGCTGCTGTGGGCGGCTGCCGCGCGGGCGGCCGGGTACGCGCCGGACCGGGACTTCCCCGCGCTGCGCGCGCTGCTCGTGGGCGGCGAGCCGCTGAGCGACGCCCGGCGCCGGCGCGTCGCCGAGATCTGGGGCGTACCCGTGGTCGAGGAGTACGGCTCCACCGAGACCGGCAGCCTGGCCGGGCAGTGCCCCGAGGGGCGGCTGCACCTGTGGGCCGACCGGGCCCTGTTCGAGGTGTACGACCCGGCCACCGGGAGGTCCACAAGGGAGGGTCGCGGGCAGCTCGTGGTGACGCCGTTGTACCGCGAGGCGATGCCCCTGCTGCGGTACAACATCGAGGACGAGGTGGAGGTGGACTGGTCGGGCTGCGCGTGTGGCTGGCACCTGCCGGCGGTACGGGTGCTGGGGCGCTCGGCCGGCGGCTACCTGGTCGCCGGTACCCCGGTCACCCCGCTGGGCCTGGAGGAGCTGGTGTTCGGGCTGCCCGCCCGGTACCAGGTGCTGTTCTTCCGCGCCCAGGCACGCCGGGACCGGCTGCTGCTGCAGATCGAGGTGCCGCCCGAGCACCGCGAGCGCGCGTGCGCGGAGCTGGCGGCGCTGGTGGACACCGCGCTGCGGGTACCGGTGGAGGTCAGCGCGGTGCCGCCGGGCGGGCTGGTACCGGCCGAGGCGCTCACCGGCGAGGCCGAGGTGGTCAAGCCGCGCAGCCTGTTCGGGCCGGACGAGGACTGGTCCCGTGCCCTGCGCTACTACTGAGCGGCGGCTGCGGGTCGCCGTGGTCGGCGCGGGCATCGCCGGGCTGGCCACGGCCGCGGCGCTGGCCCGGCAGGGGCTGCGCTGCACCCTGTTCGAGCAGGCGGCCGGTCCGGGCGAGGCGGGCGCCGGCATCCAGCTCGCGCCCAACGCCACCCGGCTGCTGCACCGGTTGGGCCTGGCGCGGTACCTGCGCGAGGTGGGCGTGCGGCCGGCCGCCATCGAGATGCGCCACTGGCATGACGATTCGCTGATAGC
>DATEJJ010000723.1:0-4060 GCA_035278125.1 Rugosimonospora sp. | reverse complement strand
CATCGGCAGTGGTGCCGGCGCGGCGGACGCGGGCACGGCGCCGAGCCACGGGGCCAGCGTGGTCCCGAGGACCACCGCCGCCCAGCTTGCGGCCCGGCGTGGCCGGCCCGATGCCAGAGGGGTACGCGGGTCGTCTGCCTGGGGCATTCCTGTAGAACCTCCGGTCGGGTGGCGCTCGGCGCAGTTCTGGTCTACCCAGACGCAACGGCCATTTTGCACACGAAGTAACCGACAAGATCCTGTTTGGCTAGTTTTTCCACACTTTCGAGGGAGCGGGAGAGCGATAAGGTAGCCCGATGGGAATGCTGTGCGCGGTCAGCTTCAACCGCTACGGGCGCCTCTACTACCTCAACCCGGGTGACCTCCAGCTGAGCGTGGGCGACAAGGTGCTCGTGCCCACGGACGACGGTCCCGAGGTGGCGGAGTGCGTCTGGGCGCCGCAGTGGGTATCCGAGGACACCGACGGCTTCCCCGCGCTCGCGGGGCTGGCCGCCGAGGAGGACGTGCGCCGCGACGCGCTGATGCGCAAGCGCAAGGCGGAGGCGAAGGTCGCCGCGAAGAAGCTGATCCGCGAGCACGAGCTGCCGATGAAGGTGGTCGCGGTGGACCACGTGCTGGAGAGCCCGGGCGCGTCCGGCGGGCGTACCACCATCTACTTCACCGCGCCGCACCGGGTCGACTTCCGGTCGCTGGTGCGGGACCTCGGCGCGACCCTGCACTGCCGGGTGGAGCTGCGGCAGCTGTCCGCCCGGGACTCGGCGCGGGTCCAGGGCGGCATCGGCTCGTGCGGGCGGGACCTGTGCTGCGCCACCTTCCTCACCGACTTCGAGCCGGTCACCATCCGCATGGCCAAAGACCAGGACCTGCCGCTCAACCCGCTGCGCATCTCCGGCGCGTGCGGCCGCCTGATGTGCTGCCTCAAGTACGAGCACCCGTTGTACCAGCAGTTCCAGGCGAGCGCGCCGGCGCTCGGGGCGCGAGTGTCCACTCCGGACGGAGACGGTCGGGTGGTCGGGCACAGCGTGCCGCGCGACGCCGTGGTGGTCCGGCTGGACGCCGACGGCTCCCGCTGCACCTGCAGCCGCGCCTCGGTGTGCGGCTCCCGGAAGGCGTACACCGAGCGGTACACCGAACCGGTCAACTGATCCGGATCAGCTGATCCGGATAACCGCACCCGCCAGCTCGTACTCCAGCGGCGTCACCGGGACCACCCACGGCCGGTACGCCGGCTGGTCCGGTGCGGCGGCCCACCGGCGGGCCACCAGGGGCACCGCGATCGGGTAGATGGTCAGCCCGTCCGGGCCCACCCGCATCCGCAGGAAGCTCTTCGCGTCGTCGATGCCCTGCCCGGCGAACAGCTCGTTCACGTTCACCCGGGCGGTGCTGGCGACCAGCAGGTACAGGCAGACCACCTCGGCGGACGCGATGCCGGCGGGCAGGCCGTAGATGACCAGCGCGGCCAGCAGCGAGAGGCCGTACGGCCAGTGGAAGAACGGCAGGTGGTTCCACACCTCCGCACCGGCCAGGCCGAGCGCGAGCTGTACCGTGCCGTGGGCCACCCCGAACCACAGGTGCCGGCGTTTGCGCCGCCCACCCGTCGGCGGCAGGGCGAAGTACACCGCCGCGAGGAACAGGATCACCGCCATCACGCTCGCCGGTACCGTCGCCAGCCGCAGTTCGGTGCCGCGCAGGTGCTGGATCAGGTTCAGCACGGCCAGCATGTAGAGCACGTGCACGAAGCCGAGCAGTCCGACGAAGCCCCGGTTGCGCCACGGCAGCCGGGCGAACACCCCCGACGCGTACGCCCGCGACTGCGCCTTCGTCGGGAACGTCTCGGCCAGCCGGTACTCCCTGGACGGGCTGGACTTGCGCACGATGCTCTGCTGCGGCGGTACCAGCAGCGTCTCCGGCAGCACGTGCGTCGGGTACAGGTACGCGCCGCCGCCACCGCAGGTGATCAGGTGCCGGTCCGCCCCGGCGTAGTGCGCGTAGTGGTGCATGTCCCCGGAGAGCAGTACCTTCACCGACACTCCGGGTACGTCGAGCACGGTGCGGATGAAGTAGTCGATGGTGTCGTACGCGCCCGGATCCTCCAGCGCGTGCACCCAGCCCGGCGACGGCAGGCACAGGATCACCCGGTCGCCGTCCCGCAGCCGCCGCTTGACCTCCAGGAAGTAGTGCATCTGCGGATCGTCGATGTACGCGCTGAACTGCGTGTCGACCGCCATCAGCCACCACCGGTGGGGCAGCTGCATGGCGAAGTACGAGCGCGCCTGCTCGTTGCGCCAGGCACCGATGTTGTCCCCGCCGTTCTTCACGAACAGGCGCAGGAACGCGGTCAGCCCGTCGTACCAGTCGTGGTTGCCGGGCAGCGCGAACATGTCGGGTACGGGCTCGTCCGGCCGGCAGGCGGGCATCGCGGCGCGGTACGGTCCCTTCATCCGGTCCTCGTACCGCTGGGTGCTCGCGGTCGGGTACACCTCGTCCCCGCCGAGCAGTAGTACCCGCCCCCGGGGAAGGTCCACCCCGTCCACCCGGAGGCTGGACTGGCCGAGCAGGTACGCGATGGAGTAGGTGGAGTCGAAGCCGTCGCCCACGTCGGCGACGAAGTCCAGCCACGCCTCGGCCTCGCCGGCGCCCTCGTCGTACACCCGGTTCGGCAGGGTGCTCTGCAGCTCGCGCTTGTCCAGGTACGCGCCGAACAGGGCGGAGAGCAGGACCTGTACCGCGGTCCGGGCCAGCTGGGGAGGCGACAGCCAGGCGACCGGCGGCTGGGGGGCGAAGCCGAGCTCCTCGGGGGCCAGGCTCCGCGGGCGGGGTGGGCTCGCGGCCTGAGTCTCGTCGACGGTCACGGCACCGCAGCCTACGGTGAGGGCGCCACGCGGGAAACCCCGCCGCGGCGGCTACCGGCGTTCGCGTATGATGATGGACCGTTGCCGCCTTAGCTCAGTCGGCAGAGCGATTCACTCGTAATGAATAGGTCCGGAGTTCGATTCTCCGAGGCGGCTCAGGTCGCGAGGGCTCTCCACCAGCGGTGGGGGGCCCTCGGCGGTTTTCGCGCGGGCCCGGTGGGTACGCCGGGAGGGAACGCAGACGAAAGCCGAGGAGGTAACCCTGATGTCCAGCGTGATCAAGTCGGTTGACGTGCACGTTCCCATCCGTACCGCCTACGACCAGTGGACCCAGTTCGAGTCCTTCCCGAGCTTCATGAGCGGGGTGGAGTCGGTGACCCAGATCGACGCGACCCACACGCACTGGGTGACCAAGGTCGGCGGGGTACGGCGGGAGTTCGACGCCGAGATCACCGAGCAGCACCCGGACGACCGCATCGCCTGGAAGAGCGTCGGTGGCGACACCAGGCACGCCGGCGTGGTGACCTTCCACCGGCTCGCCGACGACAACACGCGGGTGACCGTACAGATGGAATGGGAGCCCGAGGGCGTCGCGGAGAAGGCGGGCAGCGCTGTCGGCATCGACGGCATGCAGGTGAGGGCGGACGCGGAGCGGTTCAAGAGGTTCATCGAGCAGCGCGGCTCCGCCACCGGCGAGTGGCGCGGGACCGTGGACCGGCCCGGCGCCTGAGCGCGCAACGGCGGCCGCGGGAGCAGCCTTCCGCGGCCGTTCGCCGGCCAGGCCAGGGCGTCAGTGCCGGTAGACCGGGCGGAGTTCGCCGCCGTGGTACGAGCAGGCGCCGGAGCGGCCCCCGGACATGCTGTACCTGCCGTCCTTGCATTCCTCCAGGTAGCCCTTGCCGTTCCAGAAGTTGTCGATGCAGTCGAAGTACGAGCACACGTCGCTGGGCAGGTCGGCCAGGTAGATGTAGCTGCCGCCGCAGAAGGTGAACCCGAACGGGTTGGCCGGAGCGCCGCAGGTCGCAGGCGGGGCCTTGGTCGGGGACTTCCGGGGCTTGGCGGGCGCGGTGGCGTGCGTGACCGGCGGTGCGGCGTGCGTGGGCGATGCGGGGACCCCCGTCCGAGCGGCCGCACTCGGCATGGGCGGCGGTGCCGGCGAGGGACCTTCCGGCGTGGGCGAGTCGGCGGCGGGCAGCACGGTCGCGGCG
>DATEJJ010000722.1:0-6140 GCA_035278125.1 Rugosimonospora sp. | reverse complement strand
TGGCGGCCGTCGTCGCGACCCGGGGCGCCAGCCCGTCACCCGGCTACCCGGCCGGCATCGACCCCTGCCTGCTGGGTAACTGGCGGGTCACCACCTATCGCAACTACGGGCTCATCGGCGGAGACAAGGTGCAGTACACCGGCGGCGCGGGCCAGACGATCACGTACAACCTGGACTTCACCACGGTCGGCGACTACAGCCACGCCCAGCCGATGGTCGCGGACTACCAGGGCGCGCACTGGGAGGACACGTTCCGCGGTACCGTGCGGTCGCGTTACCACACGTCCGGCGGCCTGCTGGACGAGACCATCATCAGCTCGAACGTGACCAGCACGCTCACCCGCGACGGCAGGTACAACAACGGCGGCAGCGCGGGCTTCTACCTCGAACCCAGCCAGTACTCGTGCCAGGGCGACACGCTGGTGTGGAACAGTACCCAGGGCAACGACTCCGGCGAGGCGGTACGCGTCCGGTAGCGTCAGCGCGGGTGGTCCCGTACGAACGCCACGATCGCGTCGGCCAGCCGCTCGCCCGCGTCCTCCTGGAGGAAGTGCCCGGCGCCGGTGATGGTCGGGTGCGCCACGCCGGCCGCGCCCGGTACCGCGCCGCGCAGGACGGGTGCCATCGCGCCGGTGATCGGATCGCCGTCGCTGAACGCCACCAGGAACGGAATGTCCAACTCGGACAGTCGCTGCCACGCCGCGATGTTCGCGCCACTGGCCGGGTCGTCCAGCGAGGTCGGTACGAGCCCGGGCATCGCGCGCGGCCCGGCCTTGAACGACTCGTCCGGGAACGGCGCGTCGTAGGCCGCCAGCACCTCGGGCGCCAGCGCCGTCCGGCAGCCGGACCGGACCAGGCGGGCGACGTCGAGCACCGGCGCGGTACGCACCGCCTCCCGGAACCGCAGCCACACGTCCGGCATCTGCTGCGCACCCGTGGGCAGTCCGGTGTTGGCCGCCACGACGCGGGCGAAGCGTTGCGGCTGTTCGGCCACCAGCCGCAGCCCGATCAGCCCGCCCCAGTCCTGCCCGACCAGGGTCACGCCGGTCAGATCGAGCGCCTCGAACGCCAGCGCGCCCACCCAGGCGACGTGCCGGGCGTACGTGTGGTCGGCCAGCTCCGCCGGCTTGTCGGAGCGCCCGAAACCGACCAGATCCGGCGCGATCGCCCGCAGCCCGGCCGCCGCGAGGATCGGCATGACCTTGCGGTACAGGAAGGACCAGGAGGGCTCGCCGTGCAGGAGGAGGACGGGCTCACCATCGGCGGGCCCGTCCTCGACGTAAGCCATCCGCAGGCCGCCATCCACATCGACGAACCGCGGCGGGTACGCGAACCCGGGCAGGTCGGTGAACCGCTCGGCGGGGGTTCGCAGGGTGTGCATGCGTGGTCTGTGCTTCGGACCGCTAGACCAGCAGGCCGTACTCGATCGCGGTCGCGGCGTGCGCAGCGGCCGGACCGTGGTGGGGACCGAGGGCTGCCGCTGCCACGAACGCCAGCATGGCCAGGGCGATGACGAGGAGAATGAGCCGGCGGTCCACCCGGTTGGTCAGAACTCGTGCGTGCATGGTCCCCCTCCAGGATTGACGAGCGTCCGTTACCTCGTCCGAGCGTAACAAGATCGCCTGACCGCCGTTACTGGCTCAGGTCGGTCCAGTTCTGCTTGTAGTCGGCGAAACAGTGGCCGCAACGGCTCCATACCGTACCGGTGTCGGGACGGTACGTCAGGATCATCGGCGCGTTCACCGCGGCGCCGGTCGAGCACTGGATGCCCGCCGAGTTGGTCGCGCCCACGTTGACGTACCAGTTGCCGCTCTGTACCCACAACGCGTTCTTGTCGATCGTGCTCGATATCGCCACCTCGTCGTCGCGGTCGGTGTAGTCACGCAGCCCGAAGCGCCCGTCCGCGTTCCAGAGCAGCAGCACCACAGGGTCGCCGTCGTACTTCGCGTTGCAGTTGCTGCCGTCGTTGAACGGCTCGTGGACCGTCGCGGAGTTCGTGACGAGCCCGACCTCCTCCTCGAAGATGCGGAAAGTGTGCGTGCCGACCGTGATGTCGTTGCCGTTGAAGAAGCCGGCGCTTCCTCCGGCCGGGTTCAGGCACTGCGACCCGTCGGCGCCCCAGTCGTCGCACATGGCGAACGGGTTGCCCTGCGGCAGCTGGGCTACCGCCTGGCCCGGTACCGTCCGGCCCGCCGAGGCGTGTGCCGCGACCGGTGCCACGACCACGCCGAGGCCGGCAATGGCCAGCGCGGCGAGTCGCGCGATGGTGTGCTTCACCACCGGTTGCTCCTTTCCTAGACTGGTACGGCGATCAACCGGTCGCCGCGCGGCCACCGTGGCGAGCCGCTGTCGAGCGAATGTCGAACCGATGTCGAATGATTGTCGAGTGGTCGCCTACGCTCGGCTTCATGGAGCCGCGCCAGCAACCGCTGCGGATGTACGGCCACCCCGCCGGCCACGAGCCGCTGGCGTGGGCCTGGGTGCGGGAGCAGCTCGCCACCGCGCCGACCTACTGGGTCGTGGCGCGGGGACCTGGCCACCCCCACCCGCGTCCGGTCTGGGGCGTCTGGCACGACGACGTCCTGTACCTCAGCCTGGGCAGCCCGGCGCTGCTCGCCGCCGTCGGGCGGGACGCGGACGTGACGGTCCACCTCGACAGCGGTACGGACGTCGTCATCGTCGAGGGCACCGCCGGGAGCGACCTCGCCACGCCGGCGGCCGTCGTCGCCGCGTACGACCGCAAGTACACGTGGAGCTACGACACCGGAAGCTACGGGCAGCTGACGGTCGTCCGGCCGGGTACGGTGCTCGCGTGGCGTACCGCCGGCTGGGCCGGGCGGGACAGCTTCGTCGCGAGCGGCCGGTGGCGGTTCGCTTCGACTGCGCCCTGACCTCGACGATCCGACGGAACGGAGGATCCCGCGTTGACACGCCTTCGCCGCCGGTCGGTACTGCTGGGCGCCGGGGCGCTCGGCCTGGTCACCGCCGGTGGCCTCACCGCCCGCGAGGTCGCGGCCCGCGTCGGCGCGCCGAAACCGGAGATGACCGTCACCCGCCACGAGCCCGGCACCGCCTCCGGCCGGATCCTGTTCACCTACGGCCGTGGCGCCGCCATCGCCGGCGCCTCGGGCACTCCACTGTGGACGACATCGGGAGCCGCCTCCTACGCCAACTTCCAGCTGCAGCAGTACCGGGGGCGGAAGGTGTTCACCTGGTGGCAGGGTACCGGCGGCCCGGGCGGGGGCGGCACCGGCTCCGGTACCGACCTGCTCACCAGCCTCACGCACGCTCCGGTGGCGCGCATCGGACCGGCGGGCGGCTACCAGCCCGACGCGCACGAACTACTCCTGACGCCGTCCGGCACCGCGCTGATCACCTCGTACGCCCGGGTCCCGCACGACCTGTCGGCGGTGGGCGGCCCGGCCTCCGGTCAGGTCCTCAACGGGTACTGCGAGGAGGTGGACGTCGCCTCCGGTACGGTCCTGCACCGGTGGAGCGCGCTGGAGCACGTACCGCTGACCGACAGCTACCTACCGATCTCAGCGGCACCCGGGCAGCCGTACGACTTCTTCCACATCAACTCGATCAGCGTCACCCCGGACGGGCACCTGCTCGTCTCCGCCCGGCACACCTGTGCCCTGTACAAGATCCATCGAACCACGGGTGCGGTGCTCTGGCGCCTGGGCGGCAAGTCCAGCTCGTTCTCCGTCGCGCCCGACGCGGTGTTCGGCTTCCAGCACCACGCCGCGTACGAGGACCCGTACACCATCCGGCTGTTCGACAACGGCAGCGACGGCATCACCACGCTGCACCCCTCCCGCGTCGCCTGGATCCGCCTCGACACCACCGCCATGACGGCCACCCTCGCCGCGAGCATGACGGTCCCCGGCATCCAGACCTTCGCCATGGGCAGCGCACAGCGGCTGCCCAACGGCAACGTGTTCGTCAGCTGGGGAAGCATCGCCCGGCTCACCGAGTTCTCGCCCCACGGCGACGTCCTGTTCGACGCCACCCTCAACTTCCCCTCCTACCGCGCCTTCAAGTTCGACCTCCCCTGAGCCGCCGCCGGGCGCGGCCACATGCGGGTCGGGTTGATCGGGAGCTGCCGGCAGATCACGCAGTGAGCTTGACGATCCGCCGGCAGGCTCGAATCTTGGCCGGCGCGCCGACGCGAGACGGAGCCGTGGCCGTGACGCAGGTCCGGCGCCTCGATCAGTCGAGCAGGTGGTGGAGGTACCTGTCGGGGCGGTTGAGGAACGTCCGGAAGTGGTCCACGACCGCGAGCTCCGACCAGGCCGTGGTGCGGATACCGTGGTGGCCGAGTTCCAGCACCGTCGCCTTCGGCAGCGCGGTCAGCACCGGCGAGTGGGTGGCCACCACGACCTGCGCGCCGGCCGTGGCGAGGGCCGCCAGTCGGGACATCAGGCTGAGGGTGGACGTGAACGACAGCGCGGCCTCCGGCTCGTCGAGCAGGTAGAAGCCCGGCCGGGCGAACTTGCGCTCCAGCAGGGCCAGGAAACCTTCGCCGTGGCTGCGGTCGTGCAGGTCCGTGTCGGGCGAGCCCGACAAGCCTTCCAGGTACGTGTACAGGCCGTGCGTGGTCTCCGCGCGCAGGAAGTACGCGTTGCCGCGCCGGCCCGGGGTACGCACCAGCCGCAGCACCTCGCCGAGCGGGGACTCGGTGTGCCGGGTGCGGTGCATCGCACCTCGCGAGCCGCCCTCCGGGTTCAGCCCGTACGCCTGCGCCAGCGCCTCGATCAGCGTGGACTTGCCGGAACCGTTCTCGCCCACCAGGAACGTCACGCCGGCGGGTAGGTCAAGGCCCGTGTCGAGCACCGCCCGTACGGCGGGGATCCGCGCCCACCACGCGCCCGCGTCCCACTCGGCGCCCGGGTCGCGCTCGACGCGGCGTACCGGGCGGGTGGACCAGCTGTTCCGCGCCTCCACGCCGAGGAACACTACCGGCGCGCGCGGTCGGGTGCGGCCCGTCCCATCGTGATCGACAAACATCAGTCTTCTATCTTCGGTGGCGGCTCGCTACTCTGTGGTGATCAACGGACTACCCTCACCGGGGGCGAGGATGGTGGACCGCGCGGCTGACGGAACCGCCGGGTCACTGGCGCGGACGGCGGCCGGGGTACAGACGCTCGCGCAGTTGGCCGAACTGTTGCGGGTACTGCGCCGGCGGCATGCCCGCCGCCGGCGGGACCGCGAGTTGACGTACCGGGCGCTGGCGGAGCGTACCGGCTGGTCGCTGACGTCGATCGCGGAGTACTTCACCGCCAAGAGGCTGCCGCCGACGGACCGGTTCGACGCGCTGCTGGTGCTGCTCGGCGCCGACGCCACCGAGTTGGGCGCGCTGGCCAACGCGCGGGACCGCATCGACGAAGGTCGCCGCAATGGCCACCTGCCGGCTGCGGCCGAGGGCCGGCCACCGTCGCGTGTGGACAGTGGCGGGCGCCCGGAGGTGAATGGCATCGTACCCCGGCAGCTACCGCCGGCGGTGCGGCACTTCAGCGGGCGCCGCCGCGAACTCGCCGGGTTGACGGAGCTGGCCGGGTTGGCCGGCGCGGCACCGGTGGCGGGGACGGTGGTGATCACCGCCATCGGCGGTACCGCTGGAGTTGGCAAGACCACGCTCGCCGTGTACTGGGCGCACCAGGTGGCCGACCGGTTCCCCGACGGGCACTTCTACGTGAACCTGCGCGGCTTCGACCCGGACGGCCGGGCGATGGACCCGGTCACCGCGACGCGCGGGTTCCTCGACGCGCTGGGGGTACCGCCGACCCGCGTACCCGCCGACCCGGACGCGCAGACGGCGCTGTACCGCAGCATGCTCGCCGGCAAGCGGATGCTGCTCGTGCTGGACAACGCCCGCGACGCCGCCCAGGTGCGCCCGCTGCTGCCCGCCGCACCCGGCTGCCTGGTCGTGATCACCAGCCGTAACCTGCTGTCCAGCCTGGTCGCCGCCGAGGGTGCCCACCCGGTCACGCTCGACCTGTTCACCGCCGCGGAGGCCCGGGAGGCGCTGGCCAACCGGCTCGGCGCCGACCGGGTGGCCGCCGAGCCCGAGGCGGTGGACGCGCTCATCGAGCGCTGTGCCCGGCTGCCACTCGCGCTGGCGGTGGTCGCGGCGCGTG
>DATEJJ010000721.1:0-9716 GCA_035278125.1 Rugosimonospora sp. | reverse complement strand
ACGCCCGGCCAGCCCGCGGCGCCGGCACCGGCGCCACCTCCGCTACCCGCCGCGGCGCAGTGGTACATCGCGGTCAACAACCAGCAGCAGGGACCGTACGACGCCGGTGCGCTCGCCGCGCAGGTGGCCGGCGGCGCGCTGACCCCGGCCACCCTGGTGTGGAAGGCCGGCCTGCCACAGTGGACACCGGCCGCGCAGGTACCCGAACTGGCCAGCCTGTTCGCGACGACCCCGCCGCCGCTGCCGCCCCGGTCATGAGTGAGCTGTCCTACCCGTGTACCGCGTGCGGTGCCCGGGTCGAGTACGCGCCCGGGAGCAACGCACTGCGCTGCCCGTACTGCGGGCACGAGCAGCCGGTACCGCAGGCGCAGCGCCAGGTCCAGGAGCACCCGTACGAGGAGCTGCCCCCCAAACCGGTGACGGCGCTGGCACCGCACGTGTTCGTCTGCCAGAAGTGCGGCGCGCAGACGCAGAGCGACGCGCTGAGCCAGAGCTGCCAGTTCTGTGGCGCGCCGCTGGTGGCCGACGCGACGCTCGGCGACCAGATCGCGCCCGAGGCGGTGCTGCCGTTCGAGCTGAACCGGGACGGTGTGCGTACCGCCCTGCGCCGCTGGGTGTCCAGCCGCTGGTTCGCGCCGGGCAGCCTGAAGAAGGTCACCGAGGCCGAGTCGCTCAAGGGCACGTACCTGCCGCACTGGACGTTCGACGCCAAGACCGAGTCGGACTACCAGGGCGAGCGCGGCGAGTACTACTACGTCACGGAGACGTACACCGAGACCGTCAACGGCCAGACCCAGACGCGCACCCGGGAGGTACGCAAGACCCGGTGGTACCCGGCCGGCGGCACGGTCCACCGCGACTTCGACGACATCCTGGTCGCCGCGACCGGCCAGCTGCCGACCGACCGGCTGGACAAGCTGGCACCGTGGCCGCTGGAGCGGGCGGTGCCGTACCAGCCGGACTACCTCGCCGGGTACACCACGCTGCGGTACGACGTGCAGCCGGACGCCGGGCTGCGCTCCGCCAAGGAGCGGATGGCGCCGGCCATCAAGGAGGACTGCCGGCGCGACATCGGCGGGGACGAGCAGCGGGTGAACGCGGTGGACACCCGGTACTTCGATGTCATGTTCAAGCTGATGCTGATGCCGGTGTGGATCGTCGCCTACCTGCACGCCGGGCGCAGCTGGCAGGTGCTGGTGAACGGGCGGACCGGCGAGGTGATCGGCGAGCGCCCGTACAGCAAGCCCAAGATCATCGCGGCCGTCGTCGGCGTCCTCCTGGTCTTGACCGCGATCATCGTGCTCATATCCGTCACCAGGCACCATTAGACGAAGATCGGCACCCTTGAGTTCCTGACGGGCACCCTACAAATCACCCGATCCACTTCCCATCCGACCGTGCCTGGCCCACGATGCCCCAGGGAAGCGTCGGGCGTGCTCGCCTACGCCAAAGGCCGGCCCCGGCTGCGCTCCCCCAAGGGGTGCGCCGTGGCGGGCGCACGCGGTTCGAAGGGAGGCATCGTGGCCATCAGGCATCGAAGAACTGTAATCATCGGTGCGCTGTCCGTCGTCGCCTTAGGTTTGGCGACTCCGGGCAACGCGGCGCCGTCGAAGGTACATCCGCACGGGGTGGACGCGCTCGCGCAGACGGCTCACCGCACCACGGCGTCGTCCGCGACAGGCTCGTCCGCGACAGGCTCTGCCCGGCCGCTGAAGGACAGCGACGAAGAGGGCTCCGACGACATCATGGAGCAGGCGGACCAGTACAACGAGGCGCGCAGCGCCCCCGGCATCGTCGCCCCCGGCGCGTACTCCGCCGCCTGGGCGCAGCTCGGGTCGCTGCCGCACACGCAGGGCACCTGGCGCAACGACACGTCCCTGCCGTACAACTCCGACGACCCCCGGTACCGCGACGTGAACTCCAACTCGTCGGGCGGCGCCGGGTACGTGACCGGGCGGATCACCGGCCTGGCCGCGGACGGCAACGGCTACGTGTACGCGGGCAGCGCCAACGGCGGCGTGTTCCGCTCCAGCACCGGCGGCGGCAACTGGGAGGCCATCTCCGACCGGCTACCCAGCCCGGCAACCGGGGACCTGCGCCTGGACGGCAAGGGCCGGCTCTGGTACGCGACCGGCGAAGCCAACACCAGTGCCACCTCCTTCGTGGGCGCCGGCGTGTACGTGCTGTCCGACCCGAGGCACGGCAGGTTCTCGCCGAGCGACCGGGTGGGCGGCACCGAACTGGAGAGCACCATCATCCGGGAGCTGCGGTTCCAGGGGAACACGGTGTGGGCGGCCACCAGCAGCGGCGTGTGGACGCACTCCACCACCACGCTGTCCGGGCCGTGGCACCGGGAGTTCGCGCCGAACCCCGCATACCTGCCGGGCGGCTCGCTGGCCAGCGACCCGAACGCGCCATACAAGAACATCGCCAACGACATCGCGTTCGACCCGAAGAACCCGTCCCGGGTGATCCTCGCCATCGGCTGGCGCAGCGGCGACCCGACGAACGGCTTCTACACCAAGGTGAACGGCGCGTGGCAGCGCACCACGCTGGCCGGTGACATCGCCAGCGACGCCGGCAACGTCGGCGCGGTCACCTTCGCCGCCGCCGCGGACGGCTCCAAGTACTACGCCATCGAGGAGTCGCCGACCCAGCTGAACACCAACCCGGACAGCGCGCTGCAGGGCTTCTACGTGTCGAAGTCCGGCTCGCCGTTCGGCCCGTGGACGCTGGTCGCCGACTACAAGAAGCTGGCCGCGTCCGGCTCGGCGCTCACCGGCGCCGGCTACATGCCCGGCATCCAGTCCTGGTACAACCAGTTCCTGCAGGTCGACCCGGCCAACGCCAGCCACGTGTACGCCGGGCTGGAAGAGGTCTTCGAGTCGAAGGACGCCGGTACCACCTGGACCACGCCGGGTCCGTACTGGAACTTCGGCTTCCCGTGCTGGAGCATCGACCCGACCAAGCAGACCGGGGACTGCCACCAGACGATCCACGCGGACCAGCACTCGGTCGCGGTCGGCTCGTACAAGGGCAGGACCTACCTGTACGTCGGCGACGACGGCGGCGCGTACCGGCGGCCGCTCAACGGCAGCGCGGACGCGACCGGCCACGCCACCGACTGGGTCTCGCTGAACGACGGCACCATGGACGCGCTGCAGTACTACGCGGTCGGCGTCGGCTTCGACTCGAACCGGGGCGTCGCGATCAGCGGTGGCCTGCAGGACAACGGCCAGTCCATCCTGCGCCCGGGCGACCGGGTGATGGGCTCCAACTTCGGCGGCGACGGCGGCGACACCATCGTCGACCCGGGCAACGGTTGCAACATCGCGCAGGAGTACGTCTACCTGGACATGTGGGTGACCAACAACTGCGCGGTCAACAACGGCGCCTGGGTCACCGACCCGACCAAGAAGACCAGCCGCGAGGTGGCGCCGCCGGACAGCCCGGCGGGCCTGGCCCGGTTCATCGCGCCGATGCAGTTCGACGCGAAGAACCCGAACGTCTGGGTGGCCGGCGGCCAGCACGTGTGGGTGCAGGGCAAGGGCTGGAGCATCCAGTCCAAGGCCGACTGGACCAGCGTGTTCGACCTCGGCGCCGGGCACGTCGCGACCGGCATCGCGGTGTCGGGCGGCAAGGCGTACGTGGGTTGGTGCGGGCCCTGCAACAACCAGGGCTTCACCCGTGGTGTCGCGGTGGGCAACACCGACGGTACCGGCTGGCACCAGCTCGACCTGCCCGCCACCGGTACGGTCCCGAACCGGTACATCTCCGGGTTCGACGTCGACCCGCGCAACTCCAATCACGTGTTCATGGCGGTCAACGGCTTCAGTCGCAAGTGGACAGAGGGCCCGGGCGCCGGCGTCGGGCACGTCTTCGAGTCGCGGGACGGCGGCGCCACCTGGACCGACATCTCGGCGAACCTGCCCGACATCCCGGCCAACTCGGTGAAGGTCACCTGGTTCGGCGGCCTCGTGGTCGCCACCGACCTGGCGGTGCTCTACCGGGCGCCGCACAGCGTCAACTGGTCGGTGCTCGGGCGCAACCTGCCGACCACCACGACGCTCCAGGTGAAGATCGGCCCGACCGGCCTGCGGCTGTACGCGGCCACGCACGGGCGGGGTATCTGGTCCTTCAACCTGCCGGACCTGTTCTAGCGGGGAAGGACACGTCCGAGGCCGCACGCGGGTACATGCGGGGACACGGACACGAATCGATGGCCTGGGAAGAGATCCTTCCCAGGCCATCGGCTTGTCCCGCTACTGCTTGGCGGGCTCCACGACGCAGTCCGGGCCCGGGTAGACGAGGTTCTCGTGGCCGTCGGGGAAGCGGACCACGTACGGTGGCTGCCCCTCGGTACCGCGAACCTCGATGATCTCCCCGATCCGCTCCTTGGTGCCGACCGTACGGCTGTGCACGTGCAGCCGGTCGCCGACGCTGGCCTGCATGTTCATCGCCTCCCACAGCGCGTACCCACTGATTCTGCCTAGCGTACGGGGTACGGCCGTGCCCGTCTGCGTCAACCGCTCTTCGGCCCGCGGCTGTACACCTTGAGTTCCCCGAAGTACGTGTTGATGTGTACCCGCACCAGCGGCGTACCCGCCAGCCGCGGTACCGCCGCCAGCTCCATGCCCCGGGCGCCGAACACGCAGCTGCCGGTCAGCTCCACCTCGACGCCCTCGGGCACGATCACCTTGACCTCGCCGAACACGTTCTTGCCGGTGATCGTCACGGCGTGCGCGTCGAGCGCCTCGCTGTCCAGCACCGCGGCGCGCAGGTCCAGCTCGGCGGCGCCGAAGACGTTGGTCAGCCGCAGCGCGCCGCGCAGCCGCCACCGGCCGGCGCGCTTGCTCTCGCCGAAGACGTTGACGATTCGCTCTTCGGACGCCACGCCGCTCACCACCATCGGCGCGGTCAGCCCGGCGGTCGCGTCCGCCAGGTCACCCGAGGTGTCCGCGGCCCACACCGCGCCCACCCGGAGGCTGAACTCCTCCAGCGTGAGGCGCCCCTCACCACACGCGCGCTGGAGCAGCAGGGCGGCCTGCTCGCGCTCCACGTCGGAGATGCGTACCGCGGGCGGCTTCGCGTCGTGTTCCATACCGGATGACGGTACCGGCCGGGGAGCGCAGGCGAGCACCCCCGACGCCTCCCCGCCACGGCTCAGCCGCGGTACCGGCGCATCCGCTCCCGGGCCAGGATGGCCAGCGCGTCCACGCCGTCGCGCCAGGTGATCTTCTTGCCTTCCTC
Organism: Rugosimonospora sp.; assembly: GCA_035278125.1. GTDB lineage: Bacteria > Actinomycetota > Actinomycetes > Mycobacteriales > Micromonosporaceae > DATEJJ01. The sequence goes on along the minus strand of DATEJJ010000721.1, from coordinate 4,466 downwards.
CCGCGACCGCGCCGTATAACTGATCGGCACCTCAAACGGCCGGAACCGCCGCCGCAACAACTTCCCCGTCACCTCCGCCTCCATCCCGAACCCCCGCGACCGCACATCCAACGACCGGTACAACTCCACCGGCATCAACTTGAAACACGTCTCCAGATCACCCAGATAGCAGTTGAACAACATATTCGCCGCCGTCGTCACCGCCTTGTTCCCCATCACATACCAGAACGAAAACGAACTGTGACTCCCGAACGTCCGGTTCCCGTACACCACCGTCGCCCGACCATCCAACACCGGCCCCAACAACCGCGGAATATCCTTCGGGTCATACTCCAGATCCGCATCAAAAATCACCAGATACGACCCCGAACACGCCCCCACCGCCGTCCGGATCGCCGCACCCTTCCCCTGATTCCGCTCATGCAGAATCACCCGCACCCGCGGATCATCCACCCCCTCCAGAATCCCCCGCGTACCATCACGGCTCCCGTCATCCACGACGATCAGCTCCACCTCACACGGATAGTTCACCGCGAGGACCTGCTTGAGCGCCTCAGCGAGCCGCGCCTCCTCGTTGTAGACGGGCATCAGGATGGACAGCTTCATCACGATCTCCAGAAGTCTGGGGGAACCGCGCCAGCCTACGTCCTCGGCCCGGGGCCGGCGTGCCCGCGTCCCGGGGGCGGCGCTGCCGGTGTGGCAGGAATGAGAAAGGATGGGGTCATGACCGACGCCCGAGACGCGAACAACGACGACCGCGCCGGCGGTGCGGACCGACAGGAGCCACGCACGGTGGTGGTGGTGGGCCCGGACGGGCAGCCCGTGGGCACCATGTCCCTGCCCGGCGAGGGCCAGGACGGGGGCCGCGAGGACCCCTCCACCCAGATCGAGCAGCCGGCCAAGGTGATGCGGATCGGCAGCATGATCAAGCAGCTGCTGGAGGAGGTACGCGCGGCGCCGCTGGACGAGGCCGGGCGGCAGCGGCTGACCGAGATCCACCGCCGCTCGATCACCGAACTGGAGGACGGCCTCGCGCCGGAGCTGCGCAGCGAGCTGGAGCGCCTGTCGCTGCCGTTCGAGGAGGGTCACACCCCGTCCGAGGCGGAGCTGCGCATCGCCCAGGCCCAGCTGGTCGGCTGGCTGGAGGGGCTGTTCCACGGCATCCAGGCCGCGCTGGTCGCGCAGCAGATGGCGGCACGGCTGCAGCTGGAGCAGATGCGCGGCCGGCCCGCGCTGCCCGCGGGCACCGGCTTCCCCGGCGGCCTCATCCCGCCCGGCATGCCCGGCCAGGGCGCGGACCAGAGCGGCCGCACCGGCCAGTACCTGTAAGCCCGCCACGCCCTGTCGCTAGGCGGCGAGCAGCGGCTCCAGGTACGCGGCCACGCCGTCGTCCACATTGGACAGTGTGGTCTCGTCCGCGGCGGCGAGGGCCAGCGCGTGGGCGTTGGCGACCGCTACCGACCGGCCCGCCCAGGTCAGCATCGAGACGTCGTTCGGCATGTCGCCGAAGGCGAGCACGTCCTCGGCCGCCACGCCCAGCTCCGCCGCGATCCGGGCCAGTCCCGTGGCCTTGGTCACGCCACGGCGGGACATCTCCACCACCCCGCTGTACGAGGAGTGTGTCGCCTCCACCAGGTCACCGGCGGTGGCGGCGGCCAGCGCGCTGAACGTGTCCGCATCCAGCCCCGGGCAGCGGGCCAGCAGCTTGACCGCGGGAGCGGCCACCAGGTCCGCCAGGTCGGCCGGGAAGGAGCGGTTGTCCGCGTCGTACCGGACCGGCCAGCCAGGTTCGTGCCGGAGGCTGCGGCCGCCGTCCACCTCCGCCGCGAACACCACGCCCGGCACCGCCGCCCGCAGCCGGTCGCACGCCCGCGCCAGCTCCTCGGGGAGCAGCGGCCACGAGTCGCGCACCAGGTCCGCCACCGGGTCGTAGACCACGGCACCGTTCGCGCACACCGCGAGGTACCGCTCGCCGAGATCCGCGTACACGAGGGGTAGCCAGCGGATGGGGCGGCCGGTCACCAGGATCACCGGAATGCCGGCCCGCGCGGCGAGGCGCAGCGCGTCGGCATTGCGCCGGCTCACGCCGAAGCCGTCACCGACCAGGGTTCCGTCGAGATCCGTGGCGATGAGCTTGGGCAGGCCGCGGATCACGAGGACGACAGTAGCCGATCGAGGTAGACGGCCACGCCCTCCTCGTCGTTGCTCAAGGTGATCTCGTCGGCCGCGGCGAGTACCTCGGCGTGCGCGTTGGCCACGGCCACCCGGCCGAAGCCGGCCCAGGCGAACATCGGCAGGTCGTTGGGCATGTCGCCGAAGACGAGCACCTCGCCCGGGTCCAACCCGAGCGAGGCGGCGACCACGGCCAGCCCGGTGGCCTTCGTCACCCCGGGCGGGCAGATCTCGATGTACCCGAGACCCGCCTGCGTGACCGTCACCCCGTCCTCGGGTACCAGCTCGCGCGCGATCGCCAGCAGCTCGTCCGCGCTGTGCACCGGCGAGTACGCGAACACCTTGAGTACCGGACCGGCCAGCGCGTCGGCGCGGGTACGCCGCTCGATCGCGTCCGGGTACCGCCACGCGGCGTTGGGCTCGCCCCACAGCGGCGCCTCCGGCGCGTCCAGCGCCTCCACGAGTACCGACAGCGGCCCGCTGACCGCTTCCAGCGCCTCCAGCACGCCCTCCACCACCGAGCCCGGTACCGTGGCCGCGCGCATCCGGGCCGGGTGCGCCGGGTCGGTGAGGTTGACGACCGTACCGCCCTGCGCGAGTACCAGATAGTCCGCCTCGGGGATGTCGCGACGGGTCAGCGCCTGCAGCCGCGGACCCCGGCCAGTCACGCCGACCACCGGAATGCCCGTCGCGCGTACCCGCTCCAGCACGGTATGGGTGTATTCGCCGACGGTGTCGTCGGAGCGCACCACAGTCCCGTCCAGGTCGGTAGCGACCAGTTTGGGCAGCCCTGGGCGGATCAGCATGCTGGCCCTCCTGCCTTGTCGGCGCACAGTGGGCCAGCAACGCTACACCTGCTCCGCTACGGCCACACCTCGATCACGTCAACAGGTCGCGACCGCCGAGGTACGGCTGGAGGGCCTTGGGCACCCGCACCGACCCGTCCGGCTGCTGGTGGTTCTCCAGGATCGGGACCAGCCAGCGGGTGGTCGCCAGGGTGCCGTTGAGCGTGGCGGCGACCTGCGGCTTGCCGTTCCCGTCCCGGTACCGCACGCCCAGCCGGCGCGCCTGGAACGTGGTGCAGTTCGAGGTGGAGGTCACCTCGCGGTACCTGCCCTGGGACGGTACCCACGCCTCGCAGTCGAACTTGCGGGCGGCGCTGGTACCCAGGTCGCCGGCTGCCACGTCGATCACGCGGTACGGGATCTCGACCTTGGCCAGCATCTCCTCTTCCCAGGCGAGCAGGCGCAGGTGCTCCTCGGCCGCCTCCTCGGGCCGGCAGTAGCTGAACATCTCCACCTTGTCGAACTGGTGTACCCGCAGGATGCCCCGCACGTCCTTGCCGTACGAGCCCGCCTCCCGGCGGAAGCAGGACGACCACCCGACGTACCGGCGCGGCTGCGCCAGGTCCAGGATCTCGCCGGCGTGGAGCGCGGCCATCGGCACCTCGGAGGTGCCGACCAGGTACAGGTCGTCGGCCTCCAGCCGGTACACCTCCGACGCGTGCGCGCCGAGGAAGCCGGTACCCTCCATCGACTCCGGCTTGACCAGCACCGGCGGGATCACCGGGGTCAGCCCGTACTCGACGGCCTGGGCCAGCGCCAGTTGCAGCATGCCGAGCTGGAGCAGCGCGCCGACCCCGGTCAGGAAGTAGAACCGGCTGCCGGAGACCTTGGCGCCCCGCTCCGTGTCGATCGCGCCGAGCGCCTCACCCAGCTCCTGGTGGTCGCGGGGCTGCGGGATGTCGGGCGGGGTGCCGACGGTACGCAGCACCACGAAGTCGTCCTCGCCGCCGGGCGGCGCGCCCTCCTGCACGATGTTGGGCACCGCGAACTGCGCCGCGCGCAGCCGGGCCTCGGCCTCGTCCACGGCGGCCTGCGCCGCCTTGACCTCGGCGGCCAGCTCCCTGGTGCGGACCAGCAGTTGCGCTTTCTCCTCGCCGGTGGCGCGCGCGATCTGCTTGCTGAGCTGGTTCTGCTCGGCGCGCAGCGGCTCGAACCCGGCCACGGCCGCGCGGCGCGCCTCGTCCGCGCCGAGCAGCGTGTCCACCGCCGACTCGGACTCGCCCCTGGCTCGCTGGCTGGCGCGCAACAGGTCCGGGTCTTCGCGAAGTAGGCGCAGGTCAATCACGAGCAGTGAGACTACCCGGCGACCCGTGCCGTACTCACCTGGATATGGGCTACCGGTCGGGCCGGGTGAAGAGCTGCTCCTCGGCCGGGGTCAGCGGCCGCGGGTCCAGCTCGGCCAGCTCCTCGATCGAGGTCAGTGGCTGCACGATGAGGTCCGCCGGCTCG
>DATEJJ010000720.1:0-3325 GCA_035278125.1 Rugosimonospora sp. | reverse complement strand
GATCACGGCATTGACGGCGACCACCACGGCCAGCCAGACCGAGCCGCCGTCCAGCAGCGACCGCACCACGACGACCTTGGCGAACAGGCCGGCCAGGCCCGGCGGCAGGCCGGCCAGGCCGACCAGGGCGAGCACGAACGCGGCAGTCACCCACGGCGCCCGCCGGAAGGCGCCGCGGTAGTCGCTGATGGCGCCGCCGTCGAAGGCGCCGCGCAGCGCCACCACCGCCGCGAACGCGCCGACCTCCAACACGACATAGAAGAAGGTGTACCCGAGACTCGCGGCCACGGCCGTGCCGACGGCTTCAGGGGTACGCCCGCGGGACAGCGCGAGCGCGCCGAGCGGGGCCAGGATGTACCCGGCCTGGGCGATGGAGGACCAGGCGAGCAGGCGCACCATGCGGACCTGGCGCAGGGCGGCCAGGTTGCCCACGGTCATGGTGAGCACGGCGAGCAGGGCGAGCGCGGGACCGGCCAGGTTGAGTGCCGGGCCGAGCGCGCGGGCGGTGACCGACAGGATCGCGATCACGCCGCCCAGCTTGGAAGCGGTGGACAGGTACGCGGCGACCGGTACCGGCCCGCCGTCGTACGCGGCCGGGGCCCAGGCGTGGAACGGTACCGCGGCCACCTTGAACGACAGCCCGGCGAGCAGCAGCACGATGGCGGCGCCGGTGAGCGGGGCGGTACGCGCGTCCGGGTGCCCGGCCAGCGCGGCGGCGACGGCGGTGAAGTGTACGGCGCCGGTGACCGCGTACAGCAGGGCGGCTCCGAGCAGCGCGACAGCGGCGGAGACGACGCTGACCACGAAGAAGGTGATCGCCGCGGACGCGCCCTCGACCGCGCTCCGGGAACCGGCAGCGGGCCGGCCGCGCAGGCCGACCAGCAGGTACAGCGGCAAGGTCAGCGTCTCGATCGCCACGATCAGGCTGATCAGGTCGCGCGCATAGCCGAGCACCACGCCACCGGCCATGGAGCAGCCGAGCAGGAAGCAGTACTCCCCCATCGGTACGCCGGTCGCGACGGACAGGCCCAGCACGGCCAGGGTCAGCCCGGCGAACAGCGCCGCCACCAGCGCGCCGGTGTGGTCCGCGACGTACGAGCAGCCGACGGGGCCGGCGCAGAACGTGGCCCGGGTGGGTCCGCGCCCGACGAGTACCGCCACCACTCCGGTGGTCACGGCACCCGCGGCGGTCAGCGCGACCACGAGCCGGGCGCGGCCGGGTGCGATCAGGTCGCCGGCGAACGCGAGCAGGGCGGTACCCGCCGCGCAGTACGCCGGCAGCAGCGCCACCTGGTCGATCCTCATCGCCCCACCACCTGACCCAGCGCCTGTACCGGATCGTGCGCGACGCCCAGCACCAGCGCCGGTACCAGGCCCACGGCCAGGGCGAGCAGCACCAGCGGCGCCCACGACAGCAGCTCGGCACCGGCCAGCCGGGGGGTGGCGATGCCGGCCACGGCGGGGCTGACCGGGCCGTGCGTGACCTGGCGCAGCAGGCGCAGGAAGTACGCGGCGGCGAGCGCGCCACCGAGGGCGGCGACCACCGCCAGTACCGTCCACAGTGGACCACCGTGGCGCAGCGCGGCGACCACCGCGAACGCCTCCCCCCAGAAGCCGGCCAGGCCGGGGAGGCCGAGCGAGGCGATCGCCGCGTAGCCGAGCAGCCCGGACAGCTGCGGCGCGCGCTCCCGCAGGCCACCCAGCTGCGTCAGGTCACCGGTGTGCGCCCGGTCCTTGACCGCGCCGGCGAGGAAGAAGAGCAGGCCGGTGATGACGCCGTGGGCCACGTTGCCGATCAGCGCGGCCTGGAAGCCGGTCGTGGTCAGCGTGGCGATGCCGAGCAGCACGAAGCCCATGTGGCCCACGCTGGAGTACGCGATCAGCCGCTTGAGTTCGGTCTGCGCCAGGCAGACCAGGCCACCGACGATGATGGCGGCCACCGCGAGCACCCCGAGTACCGGCGCCACCTGGCGGGCACCGTACGGCAGCACGCCTACCGCGACGCGGAGCAGCCCGTACGTGCCCATCTTCAGCAGCACGCCGGCCAGGATCACCGAGCCGACCGTGGGCGCCTCGGTGTGCGCGTCGGGCAGCCAGCTGTGCAATGGCCACAGTGGACTCTTCACCGCGAACGCGACGGCGAGCAGGATGAACGCGGCCAACTGGGTACCGTGGCCGAGCGTCAGGTAGTCCCGCCTGCCGACGCCGCCGGTGAGCTGGCTCAGCTCGGCGGTACCCGCCTCGGCCACCACGACGAACACGCCGACCAGCAGCAGTACCGAGCCGAACAGGGTGTACAGCACGAACTTGCGCGCCGCCGCGCGGCGCTGCGGACCACCCCAGACGGCGATCACGGCGTACATGGGGAGCAGGACAGTCTCGAAGAAGACGAAGAACAGCACGAGGTTGAGGGCGAGGAACACGCCCAGGATGCCGACCTCGATGGCGAGCAGCAGGGCGGCCAGCAACGCCCCGCGCGGGCGCGCCGGAGTCTCCCCCGACGCGCCCGCGGCTGGGACAGTCCACAGTGTATAGACACAGCAGAGCAGGGTCAGCAGGGTGGTCAGCACGACCAGCGGGTAGGAGATCCCGTCGACGCCGATGTGGAACCGCAGTTGCAGGCCGGGTGCCCAGGACACGTCGAGCTGGTGCCAGGGTGCGATCGGGCCGGGGGCGCCGGTCCGCACCGGCTGGTACGCGAACCAGCCGTACGCGTCGCGGTGCCAGTAGAGCGCGGCGCTGGCGAGGAACGCGCCGGCCGCCGCCACCACGGCGACTATCCGCCCGGCGCGGTCGGAGAAGCGGCCCAGCCCGGCGGCGGCGACCCCACCGGCAGCGGGCAGCACCAGGACCAGGAGCAGGACAGCGGTCATCGGGTACCCACCAGGAGTACCGCGGCCAGCCCGATCAGTACGGCGCCGGCCAGCGCCGCACCCGCCGCCCAGGGCAGCGGCCTGCGGTGCGCCCGGTTCACCAGCGCACCGAGGCGTACCGTCCCGCGCCCGGTCGCCTCCACCGCGCCGTCCACAATGGACTCATCGGTACGCCGGACCGCGCGGGCCAGCGCCTGCACCGGGCGTACCACCACGGCCTCCTGTACCCGGTCGACGAAGAACGCCTGCGCGAAGACCGGGGCGAGGCGGCCCAGGGACAGGGCTGGATCGACGGCCGGGTCCCGCCGCCAGGCCCGCCACGCGAGCGCCACGCCAGCGGCCAGGCAGAACAGCGGCAGGATGGCCAGCGCGTCGAAGCTGACCAGCGAGTCAGTGCCCAGGCGCCGGGCGAACGCGCCGTCCAGCCCGGCGAAGCCGAGCAGGGCGCTGGG
>DATEJJ010000719.1:0-25901 GCA_035278125.1 Rugosimonospora sp. | reverse complement strand
CCCTTCCCCGACTTCTGGGCCGCGTCGCCCAGCAGCGAGGACAGGTTGAACTTGTACGCCACGCCGACCAGCAGCGCCATCAGGATCGCGCCGAGCATCAACATGAATGCCTTGACGATCTGCACGTACGTGGTGCCCTTCATGCCACCGATCACCACGTACGCGATCATCAACGCGCCGATCAGGATGATCGTGACGATCTTCGCGGTGTTCGGCGACATGCCCAGGAAGGTCTGGCCCTCCTTGATGCCCAGCAGCAGGGCGACCAGCGAGCCGGCGCCGACCATCTGGGCGAGCAGGTAGAAGATCGACACCACCACGGTCGAGGTGGCCGCGGCCGTGCGTACCGGGCCCTGGCGCATCCGGAAGGCCAGCACATCGGCCATCGTGTACCGGCCCGAGTTGCGCATCAGCTCCGCGACCAGCAGCAGCGCCACCAGCCAGGCGACCAGGAACCCGATCGAGTACAGGAACCCGTCGTACCCGGACAGCGCGATGATGCCCGCGATACCGAGGAAGGACGCGGCCGACATGTAGTCGCCGCCGATCGCCATGCCGTTCTGGAAACCGGTGAACGAACGGCCGCCGGCGTAGAAGTCCGTCGCATTGCGGGTACGCCGGCCGGCCCAGACCACGATCGCGAGCGTGATCAGGACCAGACCCAGAAAGAGAATGATCGTGAGGGTACGGGCGGTGCTGGTCAACTCCGGTCACCGCCTTCCAGGCGGCTGCGCAGCTCGCTGGCCAGCGGGTCCAGCTTGCGGTCGGCGTACCGGACGTACAGCCACGCGATCAGGAAAGTCGTCACGAACTGGAGCAGGCCGAAGATGAGCGCGATATTGATGTTGCCGACCACCTTCGTACCCATGAAGCTCCGCGCGTACGCCGAAAGGATGACGTACAGGGCGTACCAGACGAGGAACGCGACCGTCGTCGGGAACACGAAACTGCGCAGAGCCCGGCGCAGGCGGTCGAATTCGGGCCACTGCTCCGCTTCGACATAAGAGTTGTCCGGCGTGCTCGGCGGAGCCGAGGCCGGGGTTTGCGTAGCCATCTGCGTCACCAACCTGGGGGAGACGGAACGATGCCCCCGAACCGTAAGGATCTACCGCCCGGGGCGATCTGATAACGGTCGGAGGCTGCGCCGAGTGGCGGGAGGGACGCGCCGAACGACGCGGCTAAACCAGTCCCCGATACCGGCCCCGGAAGTGCACCAACGGGTCACCCGATCCATCGATCTCTATCTGCTCGATTGTGGCCTCTACCAGCAGCGCCCAGCCGTGAGTACGGCTCGCGTCCAGCCGGCAGCCGGCCCAGCCGGGTACGTCCGCGGGCACCGGCCCGTACGGCGTCTCGGTCCACTCGTACCCGCGGAACGGCCCGCCCGGCGCGGGCATCAGCCCGGCGAAGCGGTCGGCCAGTTGCCGGTGCCCCGGCGCCAGTACCGCGACCGCGAACCGGCCCGATCCGCGCAGCGCCTCCCACAGCTCGGACTCCTCGTCCACCAGGCCGAGCAGCCGCCCCGGCGCACCGTCCGCCACCATCAGGGACGAGACGGTGAGCCCGGCCGGGCCGGCGGGGCCGGTCGCGGTCCACAGAGTCACCGGCGCCGGCAGCCGGCCGCGCCACTGGCGCACCGGCGAGCGCCGGTCGTCCGGCGTGGCGAACGGGTCCGTGGAGTGGATCGTCATCGCCCGGGCGTCACCGCCACCAGCAACTCCGGGCCCCGGCGCGCCAGCAGGTCACCGCCGATGTACGTGCCGAGCAGTACCGCGCCCACGCCCCAGGCCACCCCGACCGGGGCGACCAGCCAGGTAACCCCGCCGGGCAGCAGTACCGACGCGACCAGTACCGGCGCGGCACCCACCAGTGAGCTGAGGATCCCGACGAACGCGAGCAGCCCCTTGGCGCTCCCCGAGCCGCTGTTCACCGCGAGCGCGTTGCGGCTCTCCGGCACCGGGTACGCGGTGAGTACCGACAGCACCGAGGCGACGGCCAGGGACGCGCCGAACGTCGCCGACATGGTGCCCAGCGCCGGTACCAGCGCCCCGCCCGCACCGGCCACCACACCGACCACCACGGCCACGAGCAGCAGTACCGGAGCCACGATCAGGATCAGCGCGGTGGCCCGGGCGCGCAGGTCGGTACGCCCCGGTACCCCGGTCATCAGGTGCACCGAGTACGCCGTACCGTCGAAGCCGAACTGGTTGGCCAGGATCGCCGCGCCCATCGCGCAGGAGAAGGCGATCGTCAGCGGCAGCGGTACCCCCGACCGGTGCCCGTGCCGGTCGCCGGCCAGGGTGAGCGCGATCGGCAGCACGGCGCCACCGACCAGGATCGAGATGAGTCCCGAGCGCCGGCGCGGGTCGCGCCACCAGTACCGCAGCTCCCGCGCCACGATCGCGGTGAACACCCCGGGACGGATCGCCCGTACCACCAGCGGCAGCAGCGCGGCCACCGCACCGCCGCGGACCGCGCCACCCCCCGGCCCCTCCGAACTGCCGCCCAGCATCGCCGACTCCAGCGTGCGCGACCACCACCAGAGCAGCAGCACCACGGTGGCCGCCACCATCGCGAGCCGGACCACCGCCAGCAGCGGGCGCCCGGCGGCGATGTCGTACGGCGCCACGAACCCCGCCGCGAACGGCGTCCAGCCCAGGATCCGCGCCACCCGCAGCGCCGGCCCCAGCGAGGCGTGCGTGACCGTCGTGTTGAGCACCAGGTTGAGCGGCCCGATCGAGGCGGACACCAGCGCCAGCAGCACCGCGGTCAGGTCCCGTACCCGCCGCGACCGCAGCATCGCGGCCAGCGCGCTGGTCACCGCCCGGCTGGCCACCACGCACAGCAGCAGCCCGAGCAAGGCCCCGACCAGCCCGACCACCGCACCCGCCACCCCGGCCCGCGCGGCACCCGCCACGGCCAGTCCGAGCAGCGCCAGCATCGTCGCCACCGCCGGTACCCCCGCGCACGCGGCGGCCAGCATGCCCGTGGCGAGCGTGCGGCGGGACAGCGGGAACAGTGCGAACCGCGCCGGGTCCAGCGTCTCGTCCACGCCGAAGAAGAGCACCGGCAGCAGCAACCAGCCCAGCACCAGGGCCGAGCCCACGTACGTCGCGAGCACCACGCCCGCGTCGTGGTGCACCGCGCCGCTGAGCAGGAACGCGAAGAAGCCGCCGACCGCGAGCCCGCCGCCGACGCAGATACCGAGCACGAAGAACACGATCCGGCCCGGGCGGCCCCGCATGCCGTTGCCGATCAGCCGCAGCTTCAGCCGGACGAAGTCGCGCAGGCGTACCGGCCGCGCGGCGACCTGCTCGACTACAACCACGACAGCTCCTGCCCGGTGGCCACCCGCCCGCCGACCACCTCGACGAACACCTGCTCCAGGTCGCGCCCCGCGCGTACCTCGTCGAGTGTGCCGACCGCCTTGATCCGGCCATCCGCCAGGATCGCGACGTGGGTACACAGCCGCTCGACCAGTTCGAGCACGTGGCTGGAGAAGATCACCGTACCGCCGCCGCCCACGAACCGGTGCAGGATGTCCCGGATGAGCGCACCGGACACCGGATCCACCGCCTCGAACGGCTCGTCCAGCACCAGCAGCCGGGGCGCGTGCAGCAGCGCGCAGGCCAGCCCGATCTTCTTCTTCATCCCAGCCGAGTAGTCCACCACCAGCGTGCGCCCCGCGTCGGCCAGGCCGAGCACGTCCAGCAGCTCCTTGCCGCGCTGGTCCACCACGTCCGCCGGCATGCCGCGCAGCAGACCGTTGTACGCCAGCAGCTCGGCCCCGGACAGCCGGTCGAACATGCGCACCGAGTCGGGCAGTACGCCCAGCCGCCGCTTCGCCTCGATCGGCTCGGCCCACACGTCGGTGCCCAGCACGAACGCCTGGCCCTGGGTCGGGCGCAGCAGCCCGACGGCCATGGACAGGGTGGTCGTCTTGCCGGCGCCGTTCGGCCCCAGCAGGCCGTAGAACGACCCGACGGGTACATCGAGGTCGATACCGGCCACGGCGATCTTCTGGTCGAACCGCTTGCTCAGTCCCCGCAGCGCCAGCGCGGGAGTGTCAGCACCACTCACACCTGCGACGGTACCGACACCGCGCGAGGCGCGCGTGCCCGGCGATCAGAGGCGCAGTGCGTCCGGGGCGTGCAGGCGGAGCATGATCTGGCCGACGTTCGACGGTACCCGGCGGCGGGTCGCCATGGAGACCAGCGCCATCACCGCGAACGCCAGCGGTACCGTCCACGCCGCCGGCTGCTGCACCAGTACCGCCAGCCAGCCGGTGACCGGGGCGCCGGCCAGGCTCACCACCACGGCGATCAGCGCCGCCCCGCCCCCCGCCAGTACGCCGGCCGCCGCGCCGATGTCGGTCAGTCCCCGCCACCAGATGCCCAGGACCAGCAGCGGGCAGAAGCTGGACGCCGCCACCGCGAAGGCCAGCCCGACCACCTGCGACACGTCCAGCTGGCCGGTACGCACCGCGAGCACCACCGGTACCAGGCCGGCGACCACGGCGGAGAAGCGGAAGTCGCGGACCGAGCCGGTACCCATGACGTCCGTCGACAGTACGCCGGCCACGCTGGTCAGCAGGCCGGAGGAGGTGGACAGGAACGCGGCGAAGGCGCCGGCGGCGACCAGCGCGCCGAGCAGCTGGCCGGTGGTACCGCCGCCGAGCGCGGCGGACGGCAGGATCAGCACGACGGCGTCGGTCTGCCCGTTCATGAGCAGCTGCGGGGCATAGACCCGGCCGAGCACCCCGTACAGCGTGGGGAGCAGGTAGAACAGCCCGACCAGGCCGAGCACCACCAGGGTGGTACGCCGGGCGGCGGTACCGTCGGCGTTGGTGTAGAAGCGCACCAGCACGTGCGGCAGGCCCATGGTGCCCAGGAACGTGGCGAGGATCAGCGAGTACGTGCCGAGCAGTCCCAGGTTGCCCTGCCGGGCCAGGCCGGGCTGCAGCCATGAGCGCCCGTTCTGGAACGGCATCCCGGACACCTGGGGCACCTGCGTACCCGCGTCGAAGACCAGCCTGCCCCCGGCGGGTACCTCCACTGTGGACTGATCGGCGAGGGTGACCCGCGCGGCGTGCTCGAACACGACGGTGGTCTGGCGGGCGAACGTGTCGCCGGTCGGCGGCGCGAGCGCGGGGCGGCCGTCGGCCTGCCAGTGCATGATCAGGAACAGGATCGGCACCAGCAGCGCGGACAGCTTCAGCCAGTACTGGAACGCCTGCACGAAGGTGATCGAGCGCATGCCGCCCAGCGCCACGTTCGCGGTGACCACGACGCCGACCAGCACCGCGCCGACAAGGTACGGCGCGCCGGTGACGGTACGCACGGTGAGGCCGGCGCCCTGCAACTGGGGCACCAGGTACAGCCAGCCGATCACGATGACGAACGCGGTGGCCAGCTTGCGCATCAGCATCGAGCGCAGCCGCAGCTCGCAGAAGTCGGGCAGGGTGAACGCACCGGAACGGCGCAGCGGTGCCGCGACGAACAGCAGCAGGGCCAGGTAGCCGGCGGCGAAGCCGACCGGGTACCAGAGCACGTCCACGCCGTACTTGAGGATCAGGCCGGCCACGCCGAGGAAGGACGCGGCGGACAGGTACTCGCCACTGATCGCGGCGGCGTTCCAGGACGGGCTGACCGCGCGGGAGGCGACCAGGAAGTCGGAGGTGGTCCGGGCCAGGCGCAGCCCGTACACGCCGATGGCGACGGTCGCCAGGGTGACCGCCACGAGGGCCGGCAGCGCGTAGGAGTTCAGTGCCGACCGACCAGGTCGGTGAAGTCCCGCTCGTTGCGCTCGGAGAGGTGCACGTGTGCCCACCCGACCGCGAACAGGAACGGGTACGCGGCGACACCCAGCAGCAGCCAGGGCAGCACCACGCCGAACGGGCGGGTACCGGCGACCGACGGCGCGACGGCGAACAGCAGCGGCAGCCCGCCCAGCCCGACGGCGACGACCGCGGCCAACCGCAGCGCGAGCGCGAACTGCGCGCGTACCAGTCCCTTGACCAGGGCGTCCCCGACGCCGGTCTGCTCCTCCAGCTCGACCCGGGTGTGCCGGGTGTTGCGCTGGCGCGGGACGTCGGCGAGCACGACGCGTACCCGCCGGCCGGGTTCCGGGGTGGTGGACGGCACGGACCGCATGGACGGCAGTCTTGCTCCTACCCGCCCTTGTGGGCAAGCTCCTGGCCGCGCGTGGCGGCCAGCGGCAGCGCCACCCGGATCCGGCAGCCGGGGTGCCGCAGGTCGGCGCGGGGCGGGTCGGCCACCGCGATGGTGCCCCCGTGCAGCTGTACCACCCACTGCGCGATGGCCAGGCCCAGGCCGGTACCGCCGTCCCGCCCGGCCGCGCGCTCACCCCGGGTGAACCGCTCGAACACGTGGTCCCGCTGCTCGGGCGGGATGCCGGTACCCTCGTCGGTCACCTCGATGACCAACTGGTCGCCGTCGGGCCGGGCGGCGGCGGTCACGGTACCGCCGGGCGGGCTGTGCCGGGCCGCGTTGTCCAGCAGGTTCGCGACCACCTGGTGCAGCCGGGCCGCGTCACCGGTGGCGCGCTGCGCGGTACCCGGATCGGCCACGAAGGTGACCCGGCGACCGGCCGCGGCGGCGGCCACCTCGGCCTCGCGTACCGCCGCGCCGAGCAGGTCGCCCACGTCGAACGCGGCCAGCTCCAGCGGGAGTACGCCCGCGTCGATGCGGGACAGGTCGAGCAGCTCGGTGACCAGCCGGCCCAGCCGCTCGGTCTGCGCCAGCGCGGTGAGCAGCACCTGCGGGTCGGAGACGCCGTCGACCACGTTCTCCAGCACGGCCTGCAGCGCGGAGATGGGGGTACGCAGCTCGTGCGAGACGTTCGCGATCAGTTCCCGCCGCTGCCGGTCAGCCGCGGCCAGATCGGCGGCCATCTGGTTGAACGCCGCCGCGAGCTGGCCCACCTCGTCCCGCGAGGTCGCCCGTACCCGGATCGTGTAGTCGCCGCGCGCCATGGCCCGGGCGGCGGTCGTCATCTCGCGCAGCGGCCGGGTCATGCCGTGCGCCAGGAACTGGGAGATCACCAGCCCGGCGGCCACGCCGGTGAACGAGATCGGCGGCGGCACCCGGCCCAGCACGCCCCACGACACGACCAGGCCGGCGGCCCCGCTGACCAGGATCACGATGCCCAGCTTCAGCTTGATGTACCCGACGAAGTCGAGCGGCCGGGGCAGATCACTCATGCCGGCACCTCCAGTGCATATCCCACCCCGTGCACGGTTCGGATCACGTCCGCGCCCAGCTTGCGGCGCAGCGCCTTGACGTGGCTGTCCACGGTCCGGGTACCCGAGGCGTCGGCCCAGCCCCACACCTCCGCCAGCAGCCGCTCCCGGGGCAGTACCGTGCGCGGCCGCCCGGCCAGGTGGACCAGCAGGTCGAACTCGGTGGGGGTGAGGTGCACCTCGGTACCGGCCCGGCGTACCCGCCGCTCGGCCAGGTTGATCTCCAGGTCGGCGAGCAGGATCGGCGGTGGCGGGCTGTCCGCCGCCCGCTGCAGCCGGTCCACGCGGCGCAGCAGCGCGTGTACCCGCGCCGCCAGCTCGCGCAGCGAGAACGGCTTGGTGAGGTAGTCGTCGGCGCCCACGGCCAGCCCGACGAGCAGGTCGGTCTCGTCGTCCCGGGCGGTCAGCATGATCACGGGTACCGGACGCTCGGCCTGGATACGCCGGCACACCTCCAGCCCGTCCAGGCCGGGCAGCATCACGTCGAGTACCACCAGATCCGGCCGGCCGCGCCGGGCGGCCGCGACCGCTCCCGGGCCGTCGCCGACCACCTCCACCTCGAAGCCCTCGGCCCGCAGCCGCGCCGCCACCGCCTCCGCGATGGTCCGCTCGTCCTCCACGACCAGCACCCGACGAGAACCCATGGTCGGCAGCGTAGGCGCGCCGGGTGGATCTTCTGCGCCCCTCATGTGACGAAAGTGTGCAGGCACCGCGCTACCCCGGCTATCTGGTGGACGGGCGCCCAGTGCCGGACCATGGACGGATGGCGTCAACTGCGCTGGCTGGTCGCCGGGTGTTGATCACCGGTGCGGCCCGGGGAATCGGTGCGGCCACCGCGCTGCGGCTGCACACACGCGGCGCGCGGGTCGCGCTCGCCGGCCTGGAGCCCGAGCGGCTGGGCCAGGTCGCGGCGGACTGCGGCGGTGCGCCCTGGTACGAGTGCGACGTGGCCGACCGTGATCAGGTGGACGCCGCGGTCGAGGCGTGCGTGGCCGCGCTGGGCGGGCTCGACGTGGTCATCGCCAACGCGGGCGTGGCGGCGCAGTTGCCGCTGGCCGGCGGCGACCCGGCCATCTTCGAGCGCACGCTGCGGGTCAACGTGCTGGGCGCGTACTACACGCTGCGCGCGGCGGCTCCGCACGTCTCCCATGCCGGCGGGTACGCGCTGGCGATCGCGTCGCTGGCGGCGGCCGTACACACACCGCTGCTCGGCGCGTACAGCGCGTCGAAGGCGGCCGTCGAGGCGCTGGGCAACACGCTGCGGGTCGAGCTGTACGCCACCGGCGCGCGGGTCGGAGTGGGGTACTTCGCGAAGATCGCCACGGACATGACCGAGCGGGGCTTCAGCACCGCCGCCGCGTCCCGGCTGCCGGAGATCCCGTTCACCCGGGTGGCGCCGCTGCCCCGGGCGGTCGACGCGATCGAACACGGCGTGACCCACCGGTCCCGGAGGGTGGTCGCGCCCGGCTGGGTGCGCCCGGTGCTGCCGCTGCGGATGCTGGCCCAGCGCGTGGTGGACCTGGGGTCGCGGCGTGGCCTGCCGGAGACGCTGACGATCGCCCGCGGCGAGGTCGCGCCGCTGACCACCAAGCAGCCCGAATGACCGGCCGTCAGCCAGGCCAGCGCGTCGAGGCCGCTGCTCCCGCGCGGATCAGGTTTCCCGGACAGCCGCGGCGGCCGGGCGAGGCGCGGCTGGCGCCGGGTGGCCGCGGCGACCTCGGCTGGGTCAACTGGGCGCTGTGCAGGGCGGTGGCGCGGCGCTTCGGCACCTCCGTGCCGCACGTCTTCAGCACGCTGGGCCGCAACCGCCGGCTGTTCCGGCCGTGGCTGCGCTTCGCCGCCCGGCTGATGCCGTACGGCACCCTCGCCCGGGCCGACGCCGAGCTGGTGATCCTGCGCGTCGCCGTGGTCTGCGGCAGCGACTACGAGTGGTACCAACACGTGCGGCTGGCGCGCCGCGCCGGGCTCACCGACCAGGAGATCGAACGGGTCGGCACCGGACCCGACGCGCCCGGCTGGACCGACCCGCAGCGGGCGCTGCTGTCCGCGGCGGACGAGCTGGTCGGGCGCGGCACCCTGACCGATGCCACCTGGAAACAACTGCTCAGCGGGTACGACGAGGCGCGGCTGATCGAGCTGTGCCTGCTGGTCGGGCACTATCAGATGCTGGCCGGTACCCTCAACGCGCTCGGCGTGCAGCCCGAACAGGAGTAGTGCCGCTCCTCCCGTGCGGATCGCGCTAGCGGCTCCAGTCCTGCTTCGCGGCGCGTACCAGGCGGTCCTTCAGTTCGCGGGTGTGCCGCCGGGACACCGGGAGTTCCCGCCCGTCGATGGTCACCACGTACGCGCCGCCGGACAGGCGCAGCTCGGTGATCAGGCGCAGCTGCACGAGGTACGAGCGGTGGATGCGGACGAACCCGGCGTCCGCCCAGCGCTCGGCGAGCGTGGCCAGCGGTACCCGCACCAGGTGCGACGCCTCCGCCGTGTGCAGCCGCGCGTAGTCGCCCTGCGCCTCCACCCAGCGCACCGACGAGCGGGGCAGCAGCTTGGTCACCCCGGCCAGCTCGACCGGTATCGTCGGCTCCTCGGCGCGCTCCCGCCGGGCGGTGGTCGGGAGCACCGGTACCAGCCGGGAGCCGACCACCCGGCGCAGCGACTCGGCCAGCCGCTCCGCCTGCACCGGCTTGCGCACGTAGTCGGCCACGCCCAGGTCGAACGCGTCGACCGCCCGGTCGTCGTACGCGGTGACGAAAACGACCGCCGGTGGCCGGGCGAACCGCCCCAGTACCCGCGCCAGCTCCATACCGTCCAGGCCCGGCATCCGAATGTCCAGGAACACCGCGTCGATCTCGGTGTCCCGCAGTACCCGCAGCGCGCCGGTCGCGTCCGGTGCTGTGTACACAATGGACACCCGCGGGTCCACCCGCAGCAGGTACGCCAGCTCGTCCAGGGCCGGCGGCTCGTCGTCCACGGCCAGTACCCGCAGCCCGGCCTTGTCCGCCGCCGCCGTCACGTACCACGCCCCGGGCGTACCGCCGGGTGGAACTTGGGCACCCGCATGCTCACCTTCGTACCCGCGCCCGGCGCCGTCTCAACCACCAGACCGAACTGGTCGCCGAAGACCGCGCGCAGCCGCTCGTCCACATTGGACAATCCTACGTGCTGCTCGACATCGCCGGAGTCCTCCGGATCCGCACCGAGCAGTACCTCCGGGTCCATGCCCACGCCGTCGTCCTCGACCTGGATCTGGCACTCGGCACCCGCGTCCCGCGCGGTGATGCTCACCGTACCCACCCCCGGCTTGCGGGACAGCCCGTGCCGCACCGCGTTCTCCACCAGCGGCTGCAGGCACAGGAACGGCAGCCCCACCGGGAGCACCTCCGGCGCCACCTGCAGCCGCACCTGCAGCCGTTCGCCGAAGCGGGCCCGCTCGATGGTCAGGTACCGGTCGATCGAGCGCAGCTCCTCGGCCAGCGTGGTGAACTCCCCGTGGGCGCGGAAGCTGTACCGGGTGAACTCCGCGAACTCCAGGATCAGCTCGCGCGCCCGCTCCGGGTCGGTACGCACGAACGAGGCGATCGCGGTGAGCGCGTTGTAGATGAAGTGCGGGCTGATCTGGGCGCGCAGCGCGCGTACCTCGGCCCGGGCCAGCCGGGCGCGGGACGTGTCCAGCTCGGCGAGGGCCAGCTGGGCGTTGACCCAGGCCCCCGTCTCCCGGGCAGCCTGTACCAGCCCGGGTGCGGGCGGGCCGTCAGCCGCGGCGACGAGCGCACCCCCGCGCAGGGGTACCACCACCGCGCCCCGGATCGGGCAGTCCACCCGGTCGCAGGGCAGGTCGCCACCGCCCAGCACGGTGGACCGGCCGGCGTCCATCGCCTTGCGCGCGGCGGCCAGCATCTGCTCCCGGTGGTGCCCGCCCAGCCCGTCGAAGGCGAGTACCGCCCCCGCGTCGGTGACCGCGAGCCCGGACGCGCCGATGAGGGTACGCAGGTGGCGGGCTGCCTTCGCGGCGCTGGTCGGGTTCAGCCCGGCGCGTAGCGGCTCGGCGGCCAGGCCGATGGTGTGCAGCACGTCGTAGGTGGCCCGCTGGGCGGCGGTGGCGATACCGCGCCGGGCGCGCAGCCGTACCACCGCGAAGACCGCCGCGCCCAGCGCGACGAGCAGCACGAGCACGGCAAGCGCCGCGAACACGTTGGCCCGCACGCCACCATTCTCCCAACTACCTGCTCCAGACCCGCGACCGCCGAAGGCGGGCGCCAGCCTAATACGCGCCCTTCGTGCGCAGGACCACACCGACCGTGCGCCACATGATGGTGAGGTCGAAGGTGAGCGACCAGTTGTCCACGTAGTACAGGTCGAGGCGGACCGCGTCGTCCCAGGACAGCTCGGAGCGGCCGGACACCTGCCAGAGGCCGGTCATGCCGGGGCGCACCAGCAGGCGCCGCCGCACGTCGCCGAGGAAGTCGCCGTCCTCGGCGGGCAGCGGGCGCGGGCCGACCAGCGACATCTCGCCGAGCAGCACGTTGATCAGCTGGGGCAGCTCGTCCAGCGAGCTGGCGCGCAGGAAGCGGCCGACCGGGGTGACCCGCGGGTCGTTCTTGATCTTGAACAACAGGCCGTCCGACTCGTTCTGGTCGACCAGCGCGGCGAGCCGCTCCTCGGCGTCGGTGTACATGGTGCGGAACTTCCACACCTTGAACGTCTCGCCCTCGCGGCCCACCCGGGCCTGCCGGAAGAAGACCGGCCCCTTGTCGCCCATCCGGATCGCCAGGGCCAGCACCAGGAACAGGGGCGCCATCAGGAGCAGCCCGAGCGCAGCCACCACCCGGTCCATCAGGTTCTTGAACAGCCACGCCACGCCGGAGAGCGTCGGCTCCTCCACGTACAGCAGCGGCAGGCCCTCGACCGGCCGGATGTGTACCCGCGGCCCGGCGATGTCGGTCAGCTGCGGCGCGACCACCAGGTCCACGCCGGTACCCTCCAGCTGCCAGGCCAGCCGGCGCAGCTCGCCCGGCTCCGCGCTGGCCGAGCCG
This sequence comes from Rugosimonospora sp., assembly GCA_035278125.1. Classification (GTDB taxonomy): domain Bacteria; phylum Actinomycetota; class Actinomycetes; order Mycobacteriales; family Micromonosporaceae; genus DATEJJ01. The sequence continues at coordinate 13,607 of DATEJJ010000719.1, read as the reverse complement.
CACACCGCGACCGTATCCGCACCGACCTCGCGTACCAGCGGTACCACCTCGCGGCCGGCGTACACCGGGACCGGAACGGTCAGCCCGCGCGTGGCCGCGTACCCCTCGGTCACGTGGATGCCCACCGGGATCATCCCGGCCGACCGGTTCCGGGTGACCGCGGTGTAGACCTCCATCGCCTCGGGCAGCGTGCCGATCAGCAGCACGAGATGGCTCGCCTTGCCCTTGGTACGGAGCAGGTAGAGCACCCGGCGCGCGACGTAGCGCAGGATCGCGATGTAGACGGCGGCGCCGACCAGGGCGGTCGCCACCGACATGCGGGACAGCTGCACCTTGAACGCGAACGCGGCGAACGAGACCACGGAGGCGACGATCAGCGAGGCGCGTACCACCCGCTTGAACTCGTCGGTGCCGATGCCGAGGTACCGCCGGTCGTACGCGCCGTTGCCCCAGAGCACGATGATCCAGAGCAGCGGGAGCAGGGCGTACACGATCGTGTTGAACAGCCCCAGGTTGGAGTTGAACCCGGAGCGCACCTTGTCCAGCAGCGCGACGGCGGTCAGGTCGGCGAGCAGGACGGCCAGGTAGTCGACGACCAGCAGGGCAACCGTGTACGGGCGGTGCCAGGTGGACAGGCGCCGCGTGCGCAGCCACGCCGAACGGGGTACCCCGTTCGCCTTAGGCAAGATCTCGAAGGACTCGCCGTAGTGGGCGTCGCTCATCGTTCTCCGGGCCGGTTCAGCGGCCGTTCGGTGGAGACTTCTGGTCACCTCAGACGTCGCCCTCCCGCGGCGCGGTCACAGACTGTTCCCGGTCCGGATCGTACGCCTCGCGTGCTCAAGACCTGATCACCTGCGACCCCGGATTCGGTGGACCGACCCCGGCCAGCCTAGTGTCCCATAGCGGCGCCAGCATAGCCTGCATTGCGCCCGATCACGATATCCCTGGATCCCCGGCCGGGCGTGCCCGACAGGATTCGATGGAGTTACAAAGAGTGACGGTCAGCGTACCAGCCGGGACAGCCGGCGGTCGGCCAGCGGCTTGCCGCCGGTCTGGCACGTCGGGCAGTACTGCAGGCTCGAATCGGCGAATGACACCTCGCGGATGGTATCCCCGCACACCGGGCACGGCAGCCCGGTGCGGTTGTGTACCGCGAGACCGGAGCGCTTCTCGCTCTTGAGGGTCGCCGCCTTCTGGCCCACCGAGCGCTCGACCGCACCGGTGAGCACCTGCCGCGTCGCCTCGTACAGCCGGTCCATCGCCTCCTCCGAGAGGCGGTCGGTGATGGCGAACGGGGACAGCTTGGCCGCGTGCAGGATCTCGTCGGAGTATGCGTTGCCCACCCCGGCCAGCACCTCCTGCTCGGTCAGCACCCCCTTGACCTGCCCGCGCCGGCCGCGCAGCCGCTCGGCGAACTGCTCCCGCGAGGCCGACAGCACGTCGGGGCCGAGCTTCGCGACGCCGGGTACCTCGGCCGGGTCGCGGACCAGGTAGGCGGCCAGCTTCTTCTGGGTACCGGCCTCGGTCAGGTCGAACCCCGAGCCGTCGTCGAGGCGTACCCGCAGCGCGATCGGGCCCTTGCCCGGCTTGAGCGGCGCGGGGGAGGTGAAGCTGTCCCGATAATGTAACCAGCCCGCCCGGGCCAGGTGGACCACCAGGTGCAGCTCGTCGCCGAGGTGGATGTCGAGGAACTTGCCGTACCGGCCGGCACCGGTCACGGGCAGCCCGGCCACGGCGGACACAGGCGGGTCGTACGTCTTCAGCGCGCTGATCGCGGACACGTCGATGCGCGCGACCGCATGGCCGGCGGCGCGCTCGCGCAGGTACGCGGCGAGCGCCTCCACCTCGGGCAACTCCGGCATGGTCCCAGTCTGCCGCACCGATCCTCGGACACCTGCCTAGTGCGGGGGGATAGGGTCGGTCCTCATGCGCGAGTCCACCGTCGAGTCTCGTCCGCTCACCGCCGCGTCCGCGCCTGCCCGCCGGTCGAGGCTGGGGCTGCTGCTCGATCCGGGTACCGCGCGCGGGCAGGGCCGGCCGCTGCTCGACCCGGCGTCGTGGACCCCGCGGCACCGGTACTTCGTGCTGGCCGGGCTGGCTCTGGCGGTGCTCGCCGGGCTGGTCAAATCGGTACAGGCCGGTCCGCTGATCGGTGGCGTCTCGGGTATCCGCGCGTTCCTCGCCGCCGCCTTCGCGGTGGCGCTGGTCGGGCTGGCGGTGTCGCTGCGCGGGCTGACCCTGCCCGGCGTGGTCGTGGGCGGCGTGTTCGTGGTGGCGGGCATGCTGAGCTGGGCGTACACGGACACGCCGATCGTCGTGTGGGCGGTGCTCGCGTTCGAGGGTGTGCTGTTCGCCATCTGGACGTTCCCGTGGGTACGGGAGCTGGTACACCTGCCGAAGCTGGGCGCCGCGTGGCTCGGGCTGGCGTACTGGTACCTCGGCATCGTCGGTGCGTTACTGGTCTGGCACCCGAACGTCACCGCGCAGCGGATCGCGTACGCGGGCGTGTTCACGCTCGGTGCGATCGCGGTGGTGGTGGCCACCCGCAAGTCCGGGCAGGACCTGAGCGTCGGCATCGTGGCCGCCTTCCTCGTCGCGCTCGCGCTGCTGTACTTCGCCGGCTCCGGCAACGCGCTCAGCTCGCTGCACCCGGTACCGGCCAACGGCTGGGGCGCGCACATGCAGTACCGGTTCTGGGGTGCGACCGGGCTGCTGTACCACCCGAACTCGATCGCGATCGTGGCCGTGATGATCTGCCTGCGGATCGGCGCGGACCGCGCGTTCGAGCGCTGGCAGCGGTACGCCGCGCTGGCCGTGACGACGGTGACCCTGCTGCTGGTCAACTCGCGTACCGGCCTGGCGTACCTGGGGCTGGCCGCGGGCGTACACGCGCTGCTGCTGCTCCGCCAGCAGTGGGTGCTGCGCCGGGGCGGTACGCCGAGCGACGACGGGCTGGAGCGGTACCCGGACGTACGCGCCGCGGTGGCCGCCGCGCTGCTCCCGCTGCTCGCCGTCGCGGTGATCGCGATCGGCTCGGGCGGCACGGCGTTCCTCACCGCGAACCGGTACTCGTCATCCGGCGACGACCAGGACATCACCAGCGGGCGTACCGCCACCTGGTCCGCGGTGTTCAAGGAGTTCAAGGCGGACAGCCTGCCGGAGAAGCTGCTCGGCGACGCGAAGTACGCCCGCGCGATCGTGACCCGGCCCGGCTCCAGCGTGAAGCTGACCACGGACAACTCGGCCGTGGGCGCGCTGCGCCGGGGCGGCGTGCTCGGCGAACTGGCCTACCTGTTCGGCCTGGGCCTGCTGCTCTGGCACGGCATCCGCGGTGTCGCCGGCCGCCGTCCCCCCGCTTGGCTCACCCTCGCTACCGTCGGCTCCCTGGCCAGCATCCCGTTCGCCGACTGGCTGCTCGGCGGGACCGGCGGCACGCTCTGGATCTACCTGCTGGCCGGCGAGGCGGCGCTGCTGTTCACACCGGGTCGGCGCGAGTAGCCACCAGATCCGGCCCGTCGGGCTCCGGCGCGGGCGCTGCGGCCACACCGCGGGACGCGACCGCGTACATCGCGACCATCACGAGCAGTCCGGTCGCGGAGCCGATGACCAGGCCCCAGACGGCGTGGACCAGCAGGCGGCTGGCCGCGCCGACCATCAGCCCGGTGAGGCTGATCGCGGAGAAGATGAGGTACTGCAGGAACAGCAGCCGGGCCCGGTGCATCCCGCGTACCGCCGCGGTGAACGGGATCTGCAGCAGGTAGATCGCGGCCTGGAGGGAGATCGGCAGCGCCAGCGGCTCGGTCGGGGCGAACTTGTGCAGGTGCGGCAGCACCAGGTGGGCCACGGGTACCACCACGGCGATCATCAGCGCGCCGAGGCCGGCGAAGGCGGCCGCCACGCGTACGGTCTGGCGGTGCAGCCCGGCCCGGTCGCCCTGCCCGGCCAGCCGCGAGGAGCGGGGTACCAGCAGGCCCATCATCGCGGTGACGAAGTTCTGCACCGGCTGGAGGAACGCGGTCTGCGCGGAGCGCAGCAGCGCCAGGCTGTCCGTGGTGAGCTGGCCGCTGACCAGGAACCCGATCGCCTGGACGTGCAGCTGCCCGATCAGCGCGGTGGCGGTGAACCAGCCCGAGAGGTGGCGCGTCCCGGCCAGCCACTGCCGCGGGTCGCCGCGCCAGGGCCGGGCGCCGCTGCGTACCAGAAAGGTAGTGGCGCCGGCGCAGGCACCAACGCCCCAGCTGGCCAGCAGCAGCCCGGGGGTGAGCAGGCCCGTGGTCGACAGCACGGCGATGACGGCGGCCTGGGTGCCCACCCAGACGAGGTCGATCACCAGCGCCTGGGCCGGCTCGCGGTCGGCCAGGTACGCGTACCGCCCCGCGTCGTGCATCAGGATCACCGGGAGGAACGGGGCCAGCCATACCAGGTCGGGCAGGGCCACCCCGGGCGACGGGCGCCGCCAGAATGCCCACACCGCAAGCAGTACGGCCGCGGCCAGGCAGCCCACGGTGAAGGCGGCGGCCAGCCCGTGGCGGACCAGCCTGACCCGCTCGTCCGGCGCCAGCCGGGGCGCCTGGGCGAGCAGCACGTTGCCGACGAACTCGCGGCTGATGCCGAGCACGAGGTAGCCGAGCCCGACCGACAGCAGCAGGGTGCCGGCCCGCCCCCGATTGGGCAGCAGGCCCACGGCGAGCAGCGTCATGCCCGCGTTCGCGCTGGCCATGACGACCTGGTCGACCAGGCCCGCGGTGACCCAGCGGGCCCCGCTCATCGCCATGCCGGCCCCTAGTGCGTCAGTCTCCCGCCGGTCGCAGGCTCGCCTTGACGGCGGCGGCGATGCTCGCGAGCAGGAACAGCCCGTTTATCGCCGTGAACGCTACCAGGACGGCCAGCACCCAGGCCGGCTGGAAGGCCAGTACGAGCGCGATCACCGTGATCACCGCGCCGTAGTCGCGTACCAGCTTGACCAGGCGTACCGGCAGCGAGCCCGAGGTGATCAGGCTCTGCGCCGCGTCACCCTTCTGCAGCTCCGAGGTGACCAGGTTGACCATCCAGGTACCGGCGAACGCGGCCAGCAGCCACGCCGGCGTGTCCGGGTGGTACGCGCGCACCACCGTACCCACGGCGGCGACCAGACAGATCTGCAGCGCGACGTCGCACAGCACGTCCACCCGGCGCCCGGCCAGGCTGGCCTTCCCGGTGACCCGGGCCAGTTGACCGTCGGCGCAGTCCAGGGTGTACGCGACCTGCCAGCCGACCAGCGCGGCCAGGCCCACCGCCACCGCCGGTACGCCGCCGTCGCGCATCTGGTTGGCGAGCAGCCCGACGGTGATCGAGGTGGCCAGGCCGAGGAACAGGTTCACCAGGCTGAGCGCGGTCGGCGGGGCACCGAGCCGGTACGCGAGCACGTTGAGGTGCGCGGCCAGCCGCTGGTTCACGGTCTCCGTGAACAGCCCGCCGCCGCGGTTGCGCCCGAGGAACTCGGCGGCCGTGTGACTGGTCGGGTTCTGGTTGGCGGCGAGGGCGGTCATCGGGGCAGGCTCCGGATCTGGTTGGCCCGCACGAGATCGGGCTCGAAGTCGACCTCCACGCACCCGTACCGGCTGATGTCCACCGCCAGCACCCGCATGCCGGTCTCGGCGATCGCGGTCTCCAGCCCGCGCTCGAAGTAGTCCTGGTCCTCGCAGCGCTCCAGGTGTTCAGCGAGCGTGCCCCGGTCGTTCACGGCGACGTAGTTGATCCCGACCGCCTCGCCGAGGCCGCCCACCACCTGTTTCGAGAGATCCTTGACGTAGCCGTCGCCGTCGAGCGTGTACTTGACCTCCTCCTCGGCGACACTGGCCGTGTTCACCGCGACAAAGGAGCGATCTTGTTCGAGGTACGGGCGCAGCTCGTCCAGCAGCCCCGGCACGAACACCACGTCGCCGTTGAGCCACAGCACGCCGCCCGGCGGGGCCAGCCGCAGCGCCTTGAGCAGGCTGCGGTTCGTGTTGGTCTGGTCGAACAGCTCGTTGTAGACGAACGCCGCGTCGTCCGCGGCCGCCTCCATGATCAGGTCCATCTTGAACCCGACCACGACGGTGATCCGCACGTCCGGGCCGAACGTCGTCCGGAGGTGGTCCAGCTGCTGGCGCAGGATGCTGCGGCCGTCCGCGAGTGGGGTCAGCGGTTTGGGGTACGGGCGACCCAGACGGGTACCCAGGCCAGCTGCCAAAATGACGACGTTCACGAGCTTTGTCCCCCTTTTGGGTAAACAACAGAGCGGACAACGTCGACTTCTAGGTTAACGACAGACGACGGTGGCTCCGCCAGGATGCCGTGCCAAGAACACAAGTCTTGAGATGTGGCCACGTGCCAGGGACGATGTCCGTAACGTCCACTGCGAGGGGTGATGCGCCATGCAGGTACGCGACGCGATGAGCAAGGCTGTCCTGGTAGTCGGCCCCGAGCACACCCTGCGGCAGGTCGCCGCGCAGATGTCCACCCGGCGGATCGGGTCGGCGGTGGTCCACGATCCCGAGTCGGAGGGCATCGGGATCCTCACCGAGCGGGACATCCTCTACGCGATCGGCAACGGCCTGGACCCTGACGTCGAGCGGGCCCGCAACCACCTCACCTGGGACGTGGTCTACGCGAACCCGGAGTGGACGCTGGAGGAGGCGGCCGCGGCGATGGTCCGGGGCGGCTTCCGCCACCTCGTGGTACTGGACGAGGCCGAAGTCCTCGGCGTCATCTCGGTACGCGACGTGCTGCGGGCGTGGTCGCAGCGCTACGAACCGGTCACCACGTAATCTCCGCGGCGCCCTCATCCGGGGGCGCCGTACCCTAGGTGCTCATGACCACCGAGCAGCTGATCTCGTTCGCCCGCGGCGCCCCGTCCATCGACATCATCGATATCGAAGGGCTGAAGGCCGCCGCCGGGCGCGCCTTCGACACGGACCCGGTGGGCACCACCGCGTACGGCACCTCGCTGGGCTACCCGCCGCTGCGCGCGTGGATCGCCGCGAAGCACGGTGTCCCGGTCGAGCAGGTGCTGGTCACCAACGGGTCGCTGCAGGCCGACGCGTTCCTGTTCGAGCAGCTGGTCACGGCCGGCGAGCCGGTGGTGGTGGAGCGGCCGACGTACGACCGGACGCTGCTCAACCTGCGCGAGCGCGGGGCGCAGGTACACCAGGTGACGCTGGAGCCGGACGGGCTGGACGTCGCCGAACTGCGCAAGCTGCTGGAGTCCGGGGTACGCCCGACCGTGGCGCACATCATCCCGAACTACCAGAACCCCGCCGGCGTCACGCTGTCGCTGGAGAAGCGGCACGCGCTGGTCGAGCTGGCCGGCGAGTACGGGTTCACCATCTTCGAGGACGACCCGTACGCGGACATCCGGTTCCGTGGCGAGCGGCTGCCCTCGATGCTGTCGCTGGACACCACCGGCGTGGTGGTACACGCCAGCTCCTTCACCAAGACCGTGTGCCCCGGCGTGCGCGTCGGGTACCTGGTGGGCCCGGAGGCGCTGATCACGCGCATCAGCCGGCAGGCGACCAACCTCTACATCTCGGCCGGCCAGTTCGCCCAGGCGACGGTGTACCAGTTCTGCGTCTCGGGTGACATCGACCGCTCCATCCGGACCGTGAGTACCGCGCTGGGCGAGCGGGCGCGGCTGCTCGCCGAGCAACTACGCGCGCAGATCCCCGGCGTGCGCTTCATCGAGCCGGACGGCGGCTACTTCCTCTGGGTCGACCTGCCCGAGGACGTGGACGTGGACCTGCTGGTACCGGAGGCCACCGCGCGCGGCGTGGCCGTGGTCAAGGGCAGCGACTTCCTGCTCTCGGGCGGGCGGCACGCGCTGCGGCTGGCGTACTCGGCGGTGGTCGCGGACCAGGTGACCGAGGGGGTACGGCGGCTCGCAGAGGCGGTCAATTCGGTGCAGAAGCGGAACTGAGTCTTCACACTGACTAATTTCCGACACCAAACCGTGATGCTCGGGTGGTTCCCTCACGCACTGCGCATGAACCAAAATCCACCCGGCGTATCTAATCGCCCACAGGCATAACCCCCGCCCCCCGAGGCACCGGGTGGGCCGACCGCTCCCCCAACCCCCACCTGCGGCCAGCCCACCCGGTGCCAACACTCCGGCGGCGACTCACGAGCGTGGCGTACCGGCGCCGCGAAGCTCCATTGTGGACGTCGGCGGGTACCGGGTGTGCCACGAAGCCGGCTGGCTCCTAGACCAGCCGGCTTCGGGTAGCGCATCCTCCCGCGATGATCAGCGGCTCTACGAAACCGTCAGCCGCGGCTGTTCTTGGAGGCGGTCGACGCGTTGTCGGCGAAGTGCTCCGCGGTCAGGTCCAGCGGATCCGCGACCTTCTCGGCGGCCGTACCGGTGCCCGCCGCCGGCGCACTGCCCGCGCTGTCCGATGTGGACGGTGTGGACGGTGTCCACTCGGACTGCCGGCCGGTACCGGCCCAGTCGCGCGTGCGGTCCACTGTGGACGCTGTACCGGTGCCCGTGGACACCGTCGAACGCCCCTGCGACTCGTACTCGTCCCACTTGGACCGGCTGCGCCGGCGCGCGACGAGCGCACCGGTGATTCCCGCCGCGGCACCCGCCGCGAGCAGTCCGGCCAGGATCCTGGTCCGCTTCCGAGACATCTTCGACTCCTTTGTCTTGGGTGCCTTGGCACTCGCCTTCTTGCCGAGCCTCGCGGCCTCGGCGGCTGCCGAGCCAGCCGCCGCGCGGGCCGCGACCGCCAAGGGTACGAGCGCCACGGCACTCGCTTCACGCAGCCTCGGTCCCATCGCCGCGCCGACGCCCTCCGCGCCGTGTACAGCGGCGGCCTTCAGGTGGCCGAGACCTTCACCCAGTTCCGCGCGCATCTCCTGACCATGTGTCCGAAGCTGGCGCCGCTTGCGTCCAAACACGTGCCCACCTCCTGCGGGACCCCGTACCCCCCGGTTGGTGCCTCAACCGACATACTGCCTCTTCGGACGCGCTCGTACCACCGGAACGGACAAGTGGCAGGATTGCCTACGGATCATCAGCAACAGTGAGGAGCGAGCTGTGACCTTCGCGGTACTGCACACCAACGCGGGCCCCATCCGGTTGGAGCTGTTCGACAACCACGCGCCGAAGACGGTACGCAACTTCGTCGAGCTGGCCGAGGGCACCCGGCAGTACACCGATCCCACGACACGGCAGCCGGGCAGCGGCCCGTACTACAACGGAACGATCTTCCACCGGGTCATCGACGGTTTCATGATCCAGGGCGGCGACCCGACGGGTACCGGACGGGGTGGCCCCGGATACCAGTTCGCCGACGAGTTCCACCCGGAGCTGTCCTTCAACCGCCCGTACCTGCTGGCGATGGCGAACGCGGGCCCGGGTACCAACGGCTCCCAGTTCTTCATCACGGTCTCGCAGACCCCGCACCTGAACCGGAAGCACACCATCTTCGGTGAGGTGGCCGATGAGGACTCGAAGCGCGTGGTGGACGCCATCGCCACCGCGAAGACCGCCCCGGGCGACCGTCCCGTCGAGGACGTCGTGATCGAGCGCGTGGAAATCGAGCGATAACCTAGGCGGCATGACGAGCGTCCCCCCGGTCGGAGTACCCACCTGCTACCGGCACTCCGGCCGGGAGACGTACGTCACCTGCACCCGCTGTAACCGCCCGATCTGCCCGGACTGCATGCGCGAGGCGTCGGTCGGGTTCCAGTGCCCGGAGTGCGTGGCCGAGGGCCGGCGCACCCAGCGGCCGGTACGCACCGCGTTCGGCGGCAGCGCGGCCGGCCAACTCGGGTACGCGACCATCTCGCTGGTCGTGGTGAACATCCTGATGCTGCTGATCTCCCTCGCCTCGGCGAAGAACGCGGGCAACGCGCTGGCCGGCGGCGGCTTCGGCGGCCTGCTGGGCGGCGAGACCCCGCTGATGGCCAAGCTCGCGGTGCAGGGACAGCAGCTCTACGACAACGGCACGGCCCAGCCCTTCGGCGTGGCCAACGGCGAGTACTACCGCCTCATCACGTCCATGTTCATGCACTACGGGCTGCTGCACCTGCTGATGAACATGTGGGCGCTGTGGATCCTGGGGCGCACCATGGAGGCCGCGCTCGGGCCGGTGCGCTTCCTCGCGCTGTACCTGATCGCCGGGCTCGGCGGCAGCGTGGCGGCGTACCTGTTCCAGCCCGACGCGCCCACCGCGGGCGCCTCCGGTGCGATCTTCGGGCTGTTCTCCGCGCTGTTCCTGGTGCTGCGCCGGCTCGGCCGCAACGCCTCCGCGGTCATCCCGATCATCGTGATCAACCTGATCTTCACGTTCAGCGTGCCGGGCATCTCGATCGCCGGGCACCTGGGCGGCTTCCTGACCGGTGGCGTGGTCGGCGCCGGGATGGCCTACGCGCCGCGCGCCAACCGCACCCTGATACAGGTGCTCATCTGTGCCGGCACGGTGGTGCTGCTGGCCGCGCTGACGCTCTGGAAGACGTCGGTGCTCAAGGCTTCCTGATCCCGCTCAGCACCCGCTCCGCCTCGTGCGGCGGCACGCCCAGGTCGTACGAGCTGAACAGGTGCAGCGCCTCGCCGGTGTCGATCTCCAGCAGCTCGGCGACGGTACCGAGGCGGCGGCGGCGGTCCACCCGTACCCGCTCGATCTGGTCCCAGCGCAACCGCTCGCGGCGGGTGAAGCCGGCGACCAGGGTGACCCCCTCGGGATCGGCCGCCAGCCGCACCGGGGCGAGCAGGTCCCGCACCGAGTAGACCAGCAGCACCAGCCCGGCGAGCGCGGACAGCGCCAGGCCCAGCCGGTCGCCGCGCAGTGCGAGGGCGGCGACTGCGAAGATGGCGGTACCCGTGATCTTCATGGCCATCAGCCGGCCGTCGACCCGCCAGTGCGCCTGGTCCGGCACCGGCTCCGGCGAGTCGGGCGGCTGCGCGGGGCGGGGGGCGGCGGGCTCGTCCGGCATACCGGGGTCGCGAAGCTCCACCGCCCCAACTATTCCATCCCCCGTGGGCCGGGTCAGTCCCGCAGTGTCCGGCCCTGCGCGTCGGTGCCCCCGTTGACCAGGATGAGAATGCCGTCGATGAGGCCCCACAGCCCGCCGAGGCCGCAGCTGACCAGGCTGACCACCAGCTGCGCCACGCCCAGGCCGATGTGGCCGGTGTAGAAGCGGCCCACGCCCAGCCAGCCGATGAAAATACCGAGCAGGCCCGCGACCAGCTTGCTCTTGTCGGACAGGGGCCGGCCCTGTGCGTCGTACATGGGCTGCTGCTGGTACCCGGCGGGGAAGCCGGCCGGCTGCGGGTACGCGCCCGCCTGCGCGTACTGGGGCTGCTGGTACGGCTGCTGCTGGTACCCGTACGCGGCGCCGCCGCTGGTCGGGTAGCCGGGTGCCGCGCCGCCGCTCGTCGGGTACCCGGGCTGCTCGCTGGGGTACGCCGGCTGCTGCTGGCCCGCGTAGTACCCCTGCTGCGCGCCGTAGTCGGGCGCGGGCGGGGTGGTGTAGGTGGGTGGGGTGGGTGCCGCGCCCGGTCCGCTGGAGTACATCGGCTGGGTCGGGTCGGCGTAAGGAGTGGCGCCACCCGGCTGTCCGGCTGTCGGAGCCGAGGGAGGTGACGCGGGCGAAGCCGGCTGGCCCGACGGGTCGAACCGCTGTGTCGGGTCGCTCTGGCCGTACTGGCTAGGAGTTTCGGACATCCTCAGAGGGTACGGCAGGTGCGGGTACGATCGGCAGCATCTGGACTACCGAGGAGTAGCAAGGCGGGTCGCACTTCGGACATCACCGCCCATCCGTCCGATGTGGACGCCGTTGGGGCCGGTACCTCCGGGACGAAGGTTGGCCGCCGGGCGCGCGCCATTTCCGGGCCATCGCTCGTTAACTCTGGCATGGGTCTGTTCGCTCGGACGTTCCTACCCGCCGCCACGGATGCCGGTCTCGCCATGCCGGCCATCGAGCGGCACCTGCCCGTGGTGCGCCGCTGCCTCGGCCCGGGGGACGCGGTCCTCCTGGTCGCCCGCTGCGTGCGCCCGGACCGGCCGCTGGCCGGTGAGCACCTGCTGGTGCTGACCCGCAACCGGATGGTGATCACCCGGGAGAGCCGGCTGCTGCGCAAGGCCCGGCTGCACCTGGACGCGCCGATCCGGGAGCTGTCCCGGGTCACCTGGTCCCCGGACCCGCGCCTGGTCGCGGTGGAGCTGGCCGCGACCGCGATCGACGGCATCCGCGAGCGGTTCTGGATCAAGGTACGCCACCCGAAGGCCGTCTGGCTGCTGGACGCCACTTTCGGGTACGTCTTCCAGGCGGGCGGTCGTACTCTCGCAGCCGCCTGAGCGAGGCGGATGAGCGGAGCGACGACGACCCGGGCGCCAGCTCGGGCTGGACAGCCTGAGCTGGCGCTCGTACACAACTCGAACGTGCGGCGCACGCGGGGCTGACCCGCGTTCGGTCATCATGGGCTGGTGGCTGAGCTGTCCACCAAGGGCCTGGTGCTCGTCGTCGAGGACGAGCGCCCCATCGCCGACCTGGTCCGGATGTACCTGGCCCGGGACGGGTACGGCGTGCACATCGAGCACGACGGCGCGGCCGGGCTCGCCGCGGCCCGCAAGCTGCACCCGGTCGCCTGCGTGCTGGACATCCGGCTGCCCGGCATGGACGGCACCGAGATCTGCCGGCGGCTGCGCGACTCCGGCGACTGGACCCCGGTCGTCTTCCTGACCGCGCGCGACGACGAGGTGGATCGGATCCTCGGGCTGGAGCTGGGCGCGGACGACTACATCACCAAGCCGTTCAGCCCGCGCGAGCTGGTCGCCCGGATCAAGGCGGTCCTGCGCCGCACCGCCGGTCCGCCGGACGGGGAGCGGGTACGGCAGGTGGGGCCGGTGCTGCTGGACCCGGGCCGCCGGCAGGTGCAGGTGGACGGCGCCCCGGTGGCGCTCACCTCCACCGAGTTCGATCTGCTCGCGTTCCTGATGAACCGGCCGGGCCGGGTGTTCGCCCGGGAGGAGCTGCTCGCGTCGGTGTGGGGGTACGCGGCGCACGCGGGTACCCGCACCGTGGACGTGCACGTGGCGCAGATCCGGGCCAAGCTCGGCGAGGCGGCCGGCGTGATCCGGACGGTACGCGGCGTGGGCTACACCGCCGATGCCTGAGAACACGCCCACCGGCAGCCCGCTGCGTACCCTGACCGCCCGCGCGGTGCTGGTCACCTGCCTGGTCGCGCTGGTCTCGGTACTCGTGAGCGGGCTGGCCGGGCTGCCGCTCGCGGTACGCACCGCGAACAACGCCGTCCGGACCGACCTCGCCGAGCGCGCCGACCTCGCCGCCGGCATGGTGGAGCAGCGCCCGCGCCGGGCCGGCAAGGAGCTGGTCGCCGGGAAGCTACGCAAGCAGGGCACCGACCTGTTCCTGATCGCGGGCGGCCAGCCGGACCAGCCCGGGCTGCCGGCCTGGGTGGTGGCGCAGGTCGCCGCCGGTCAGCAGGTGTCGGGCATGGCCCGGGTCAACGGGTCCCTGATGCTGGTGGAGGGGCGCGCGCTGACCCCCGGAAACGGGGTGGTGCTGACCCAGCGCCCGACGACCGGGGTGGGGCTGGCCGCGCTGGGCCGGCTGTGGTTCGCGCT
>DATEJJ010000718.1:0-14505 GCA_035278125.1 Rugosimonospora sp. | reverse complement strand
GCACGGCGACCACCCGTCGGCCACCGCGCTGGGACTCTCGCTCGGCTTCGACCGGCAGCGGGTGCTGCTGCAGATGCGCCGGTCGCTGTTCGCGCCGGTGCCCGCGCCGGTGCTGCCCGCGGGCGTCTCGCTGCGGCCGTTCCAGCCGGGCGTGGACGACGAGGCGTGGGTACGCATCAACGCCCGCGCCTTCGCGCGCCTGCCGGACCAGGGGCGGTGGACGATCGAGGATCTGCGGGTACGGATGGCCGAGCCCTGGTTCGACCCGGCCGGCTTCCTGCTCGCCGAGCGGGACGGCGCCCTGGTCGGCTTCCACTGGACCAAGGTGCACGGCGCGCACACCGGGCTCGACAGCGGCGGGGAACACGCGCACGACCCGATCGGCGAGGTGTACGTGCTGGGCGTGGACCCGGACGCGCAGGGTACCGGGCTGGGTGCCGCGCTGACCCTGGCCGGGCTGCGGTACCTCCGCGGCCGGGGTCTGGACCAGGCGATGCTGTACGTTGACGAGGCGAACCCGGGCGCCGTGGCGCTGTACCGCAAGCTCGGCTTCGCCCGCTGGTCGACCGACGTATGCTTCAGTCGCCGTCGGAGTTCTGGCTGAAACCGGGCATTTACCAGAGAAGCCAGCAGGGCGCATCAGTGTTCACCGACGGGACATCTCCCCCTCAGCACAACGTCACCTCGCCAGCCTGACCTGTTCACCAGGCGTTCATTCTTGCCCTCTGCCCTGGCTACCTGACCCTCCTAGCGTCCTGGTGTGCCGGTGGTTCGCCGGCTGGCCGGTGCGGCCGATCCGTTGCCGGCTCCAACCACACTCGCTTCCGAAGGGACAGCACGTGAAGCTCCAGCGGCATGGCATCATGGCCGGCCTCGCGCTGACCGCGACGCTCGCGCTTGCCGCGTGCGGTAGTGACAACAACACCACGCCCAGCGGGTCCGGCGGCGCCAGTGCCGGCGCCGGCGCCAGCGGTGGCACGGGTTCCATCAGTTGTGCCACGGGTTCGCTGACCGCACAGGGCTCGACGGCCCAGGCGAACGCGATGAACCAGTGGATCAAGGCGTACCAGACCGCGTGCAGTGGCGCGAACATCACCTACCAGGGCACCGGCTCCGGCGCGGGCCAGACCGCGTTCATCTCCGGTACGGCGGACTTCGCCGGCTCGGACTCGCCGTTCGCGGCGGCCGACCAGCCGAAGGCCGACAAGCGGTGCGGCACCGGTCCGGCGGTCCACCTGCCCATGGTGGTCGGTCCGATCGCGATCGCGTACAACCTGACCGGCGTGACGGACCTGCAGCTCAAGCCGGCGACGCTGGCGCAGATCTTCGCCGGAAAGATCACCAAGTGGAGCGACCCCGCGATCAAGGCGGACAACACCAGCGCCACCCTGCCGGACACCCCGATCCTGGCGGTGCACCGGTCGGACTCCTCCGGCACCACCGACAACTTCACCAAGTACCTGGCCGCGGCCGCCAAGACCGACTGGACCTACGCGCACGACAAGGTCTGGAAGGCACCGGGCGGCAGCGCGCAGAAGGGCAGTGACGGGGTCGGCGGTGCGGTCACCAAGACGCAGGGCGCGATCGGCTACGTCGAGTGGTCCTACGCGCAGGTGAACAACCTGGCCACCGCGAAGATCCAGAACGGCGCGGGTGAGTTCACCGCCCTGACCGGCGACGCGGCCGGCAAGACCATCGCCGGCGCTACCGTGGCCGGTACCGGTGACGACCTCAAGCTGAACATCGACTACAACACCACCGCCTCCGGGGCGTACCCGATCGTGCTGGTGAGCTACGAGATCGCCTGCGACAAGGGCAACAAGGCCGACAAGGTGGCGCTGCTGAAGAGCTTCCTCACCTACACCTCCAGCGCCGCGGCGCAGAGTTCGGTGACCAGCATCGGGTACGCACCGCTGCCCGACTCGGTACGCACCAAGGTGGCCAGCGTCGTCAGCAACCTCGGCTGACCGTCATCAGTCCACAGTGGATGGAGAAGCTCAGCAGATGAGCCAACCCCCGGTTTCCGGTTCCGCCGAGGCCCACGCGGCCTCGGCGGAACCGCCCGCTGACCCGGCAGGTCCGGGTACCGTCCGCACCCACCGGCAGGTAGGCGGGCAGTTACCGACAGGCGGTGGCGGCGCGCTACCGCAGCGGCGGCGCTTCGGCGGCGACAACGTCTTCCGCGGGCTGTCCACCGGCGCCGGCAGCCTGGTACTGGTCATCATCGTGGCGATCGCGATCTTCCTGATCGCCAAGGCCATCCCGGCGCTGCGCCTGAACAAGGCCAACTTCTTCACGTACGAGCAGTGGTTCCCGGACGACCCGACCGCGCCGAAGTTCGGCATCGCGGCGCTCGTGTACGGCACCATCATCACCGCGCTGCTGGCCCTGCTGATGGCCGTACCGGTGGCGATGGGGATCGCCCTGTGCCTGTCGCACTACGCGCCGCGGCGGCTCGCCACCGCGCTCGGGTTCGTCATCGACCTGCTTGCCGCGGTGCCGAGCATCGTCTTCGGCCTCTGGGGCCGCGACTACTTCGCCGGCCCGATCGGCGGCCTGTCCGCCTGGCTGCACCACTACTTCGGCTGGATCCCGCTGTTCGGCAGCGGCCCGTACGGGCAGTCGCTGCTGCTCGGCTCGGTGGTCCTGGCCATCATGGTGCTGCCGATCATCACCTCGCTGACCCGCGAGGTGTTCCGCCAGACCCCGTCGATCGACCAGGAGGCGGCCCTCGCGCTGGGCGCCACCAAGTGGGAGATGATCCGCATGGCGGTGCTCCCGTACGGGCGCCCCGGCCTCATCGCCTCGGTGATGCTGGGCCTCGGCCGTGCACTCGGCGAAACCATCGCGCTCGCGCTGACCCTGGGCAGCACCTTCAACATCTCGGCCAACCTGATCGGGGTCGGCGGCAACACGATCGCCGCCAACATCGCCAACCGCTTCGGCGAGGCCACGGACACCGGGCGGGGCGCGCTGATCGCCTCCGGTCTGGTGCTGTTCGCCATCACCCTCATCGTGAACGTCAGCGCGCGGGTGATCGTCTACCGGCAGCGCGAGTTCCTCGGGAGTGCCGCATGACCGAGCGCACCGAGGGCATGGCCAGGAAGGGGCGAGCATGACAGCGCTCATGACACCGATGGCGCCGGGGTCGTTGCAGGCGCAGCGGCTGCCGCGGTGGGCCGGCTATGCGTTCGCCGCCGGCGCACTGGTCGTGTCCTACCTGCTGTTCGGCGTGGCCAAGCTACTGGGCGGCGGGCTGGTACTGACGCTGGTCGGCGCGGTACTGCTGTACCTCATCGCCACCGCGGTGGTGGCACGGCAGGTGGAGGGCGGGCGCGCCGCGCGCAACCGGGTGGCCACCGCGCTGATCTACTCGGCGTTCGTGCTCGCCCTGCTGCCGCTCATCTCGGTCGTCGCCACCCTGCTCACCAAGGGCACCAGCCGGCTGGACAGCGACTTCTTCAGCCACTCCATGCGCAACATCACGGCGCTGGACGCGAACGGCGGCGCGTACCACGCCATCATCGGCACGCTGGAGCAGGCGGGCATCGCGACCCTGATCACGGTACCGCTGGGCATCCTGGGCGCGGTCTACATCGTCGAGTACGGGCGGGGCCGGCTGGCGCTGGCGATCCGGTTCTTCGTGGACGTCATGACCGGCATCCCGTCCATCATCGCCGGCCTGTTCGTGCTGGCGTTCTGGGTGCTGATCATCTCACCGCACCTCTCGCCGGACAACCAGCCGTACTACTCCGGGTTCGCGGCGTCGCTGGCGCTGTTCGTGCTGATGCTGCCGACGGTCACCCGGTCGACCGAGGAGATGCTTCGGCTGGTACCCGGGGCGCTGCGCGAGGGGGCGTACGCGCTCGGGATACCGAAGTGGCGGGCGATCCTGCGGATCGTGCTGCCCACCGCGCTGCCGGGCATCGTCACCGGCGTGATGCTGGCCGTCGCCCGGGCGGCCGGTGAGACGGCGCCGGTCCTGCTGGTGGCGGGCGGTACCCCGTCGATCAACTTCAGCCCCTTCACCGGTGCGTCCGGGCAGGAGGCGCTGTCCGTCTACATCTACGACCAGGCCGGCCAGGCGTCCAAGTACGCCGCGCCGCGCGCCTGGACGGCCGCGCTGACCTTGGTGGTCCTGGTGCTGGCGCTTACCGTGATAGCGAAGCTCCTGTCCCGCCGCACCAAGCTGAAATAAGGATGAACTCAATGGCCAAGCGCATCGAGGCCGTGGGAGTCACGGCCTACTACGGCTCCTTCAAGGCGATCGACAGCATCAGCATGACGATCGAGCCCAAGTCGGTCACCGCGCTGATCGGCCCGTCGGGCTGCGGCAAGTCCACGTTCCTGCGCTCCATCAACCGGATGCACGAGGTGCTGCCGGGGGCGTACGTCGAGGGCAAGCTGACCATCGACGCGCAGGACATCTACGGCCGGGACGTGGACGTGACCGCGGTGCGCCGCATGATCGGCATGGTCTTCCAGCGGCCCAACCCGTTCCCCACCATGTCGATCTACGACAACGTGGTGGCCGGGCTGCGGCTCAACGGGGTACGCCGCAAGTCGGCGCTGGACGACGCCTGCGAGAAGGCGCTGCGCTCGGCGAACCTGTGGAACGAGGTGCACACGCGGCTGTCCCGGCCGGGTGCCGGCCTGTCCGGCGGCCAGCAGCAGCGGCTGTGCATCGCGCGGGCGATCGCGGTGGAGCCCCAGGTGGTACTCATGGACGAGCCCTGCTCGGCGCTGGACCCGATCTCGACGCTCGCCATCGAGGACCTGATCACGGAGCTGAAGAACCAGTACACCATCGTGATCGTCACGCACAACATGCAGCAGGCGTCCCGGGTGTCGGACCGCACCGCGTTCTTCTCCATCGAGAAGACCGGCGACCCGGGCCGGCTCATCGAGTACGCCGAGACCGCGAAGATCTTCACCAACCCGTCGGTGAAGAAGACCGAGGACTACATCACCGGCCGCTTCGGCTGAGCCGCCGCACCGCACCGCTCAGTACAGGAACTGGCCGTTCTCGATCCGGGGCTGGATCGGGGTGAGCGGTCCGGCGCCCAGCGCCGCGGCCATCACCTCGTCCACCCCGGCGTACCCGGAGAGCTGCGCGAGGGTCACCGCGGTCGGCGGCAGCTTCGGCAGGTCGGCCACCTCGCCCGGCGCCCGCCACACCCGGTGCTCCGCCTCGCCGCCCACGTCGCGGGTCACCTGACCCTCGGGCAGCCGCGCGAGGAAGAAGAACGTGTCGAACCGGCGCGGCTCGAAGTCCGGCGTGATCCAGCGCGCCCAGGGTGCCAGCAGGTCACCGCGCAGCACCAGTCCCCGCGCGGAGAGCAGGTCCGCGAAGCCGATCTCGCGCGACTGTACCGCCGCCCGCGCCGCCTCCCACTCCACTGTGGACACGTCACGCACCACAGTGGACGCGTCGGTACCGGCGAGCAGCACGCCACTCTCCTCGAACACCTCGCGTACCGCCGCGCAGACGATCGCCCGCGCCTCCGCCTCGGGCAGCCCCAGCCGGTACCCCCAGCCCGCCGCGTCCGGCCCCGTCCAGCGCAGGTCGGCCGAGGCGTCCCGCGGGTCCACGCCGCCGCCGGGGAACGCGTACATGCCGGGGGCGAAGCGCATGGTCGACGCCCGGCGGACCAGGTACGCCTCGAACGGCTGGCGCAGCAGCACCACGGTCGCCGCGGGGCGGGCCGGTACCGCCGCCGCGCCCGAGGACGCGAAGTTCTCCGCGTGCCGGACCAGGAAGTCGGGTGCGGTGACCCGCCGGCCGGGTCCACCCATCCCGCTGGCGTCAATCAACCCGGACCACCATCGCGGTACCCTGCCCGACGCCGATGCAGGCGGCTGCCATGCCGTACCCGCCCCCGCGCCGGCGCAGTTCCCGGCACAGGTCCACGATGACGCGGGGTGCCGAGGCGCCGAGCGGGTGGCCGATGGCGATCGCCCCGCCGTTCGGGTTGACCCGCTCCCGGTCGACGTCGGGGAACTCGTGCAGGCAGGAGAGCACCTGCGCGGCGAACGCCTCGTTCAGCTCCCAGACCGCGATGTCCGAAGTGGACAGTCCGGTGCGCTTGAGTACCTTCTGGATCGCGGGTACCGGCGCCACCGAGAAGCGCTCCGGGCTCACCCCGACGGTCGCGCCCGCCACGATCCGGCCCAGCGGCGCCACGCCCAGTTGGTCCACTGTGGACCGCGAACCGACCAGGGTCGCGACCGCACCGTCGTTGATGGGCGACGCGTTGCCGGCCGTGACGGTACCGTCGCGGCTGAAGGCCGGCTTGAGCCCGCTCAGCTTGTCCAGCGAGGTGTCCGCGCGGATCGACTCGTCCCGGGTGACGCCCTCGACCGGCAGCGCGTAGTCGTGCAGGCCCGCATCCCAGGCCGCGGCCGCCCGCTGGTGCGAGCGCAGCGCCCACGCGTCCTGCTCCGCCCGGCCGATGCCCAGTTCGGCGGCGACCGTCTCGGCACACGCGCCCAGGCTGGCCGTCCACGCGTCCGGGAACTTCGGGTTGACCATCCGCCAGCCGACCTGGGTCTGGTACACCTCCAGCGACGCCGGGAAGCCGGTCTCCGGCTTGGGCAGCACGAACGGGGCGCGGCTCATGCTCTCCACGCCACCCGCGACGATCAGGTCCGCGTCCCCGGCCCGTACCGCGCGCGCCGCCTGGTTGACCGCCTCGGCACCGGAGGCACACAGCCGGTTCACGGTCACCCCGGGTACCGTCACCGGCAGCCCGGCCAGCAGCACCGCCATCCGGGCCACATCCCGGTTGTCCTCGCCCGCCCCGTTGGTGTCACCGAGGATCACGTCGTCCGGTTCCAGCCCGGGGTACCGGCGGACCAGCTCGATCAGGGGCAGCGCGGCGAGGTCGTCGGTACGGATACCGGACAGCCCGCCCCGGTGCCGGCCGAACGGCGTGCGTACCGCGTCGATCAGGTATGCCTCAGGTGTCACGCCACGAGACTATCCGTGATTTGATCCGAGAGCGCCGGGCTGTGCTACGACCGACAGGAGCCACGAATGCCGACCCGTACCCGATGGGGAATCCTCGCGACCGGCGGCATCGCCGGCACGTTCGCCACGGACCTCAAGCTGCTGCCGCAGGCGGAGCTGGTGGCGGTGGGATCGCGGCGGCGGGAGACGGCGCAGGCGTTTGCCGCGAAGCATGACATTCCGCGCGCATACGGCTCGTGGGCAGAGCTGGCCGCCGACCCCGACCTGGACGTCGTCTACGTGGCCACCCCGCACGGGGCCCACTACGAGGCCACCCGGCTCTGCCTGGCCGCCGGCAAGCCGGTGCTGTGCGAGAAGCCGTTCACGCTGGACCGGGCGAGCGCGGCGGAGCTGGTGGAGCTGGCCCGCGAGCGCGGGCTGTTCCTGATGGAGGCGCTGTGGACGCGCGCGCTGCCGGCGATCCGGCACATGCGCGAGGTGGTGGCCGGCGGGGCCATCGGCGAGGTGACCGCGGTGTACGCGGACTTCGCGATCGCCGGGCCATTCCCGGCCACGCACCGGCTGCGGGCCAAGGAACTGGGCGGCGGTGCCCTGCTCGACCTGGGCGTGTACCCGATCACCTTCGCGCACATGTTCCTCGGCGTACCGCAGCGGATCGCAGCCCTGGCCACGCTGGGCCCGGAGGGTACCGACGAGAACACCGGCCTGGTGTTCGGCTACGACAGCGGCGCGATCGCCACCCTCCACTGTGGAATCGTCGGGAACAGCCCGGTGTCCGCGACCGTGATCGGCACCCGCGGCCGGGTCGAGATCCCGGCGGGCTTCTTCCACACCAAGGGCTTCACGCTGGTACGCGGCGATGAGGTGGAGCGGATGGAGCTGCCCCGGCGCGGCAACGGGCTCGGGTACGAGGCGGAGGAGGTGATGGCCTGCCTGGCCGCGGGTCGCACCGAGAGCGAGCTGGTACCGCTGTCCACCACACTGGAGGTGTTGGCGATCATGGACGAGGTACGCGCGCAGATCGGTGTCACATACTAGGCGAGGCGCAGTACCAGGTAGACGAGCGCGGCCACGGCGGCGGCCGCCGGGAAGGTCAGGATCCAGGCCGTCACGATGTTGCTGGCCACGCCCCAGCGCACGGCGGACAGGCGCTTGGTGGCGCCCACGCCCATGATGGCGGCGGTGATGGTGTGCGTGGTGGAGATGGGCAGGCCCAGCCGCGAGGTCACGAACAGCACCGCGCTCGCGGTGGCCTCCGCGGCGAAGCCGTGCGGCGGGTCCAGGTGGATGATGCGGCGGCCGAGGGTACCGATGATGCGCCAGCCGCCCGAATAGGTGCCCAGCGCCAGCACGGCCGCGGTCATCAGGTAGACCCACCACGGCGTCGGCTGCTTCGCGCCCAGGTGGCCGCCGGCCAGCAGGGCCAGGCCCACCACCCCGATGGTCTTGGCCGCGTCCTGCATGCCGTGCCCGATCGACATGGCGAACGCCGAGACGGACTGGGCCACCCGGAAGCCGCGGTTCAGCGCGCGCGGCTGCCCACGCCGGAAGATCCACAACACCGCGATCATCACCAGGTACCCGAGCACCAGCCCGACCACCGGCGAGACCACCATCGGGAGAAGCACCTTCTCCACGATGCCGGTCCAGAGCACCTGCCCGCCGTTCGCGAGCAGGGTGGCGCCGACCAGCCCGCCGATCAGCGCGTGCGAGGACGAGGACGGGATGCCGAAGCGCCAGGTGGCCAGGTTCCACGCGATCGCGCCGATCAGGCCGGCCAGTACCACGGACAGGCCGGGCAGGCCGGACGGCAGCGTGACCACGCCCGTGCCCACGGTCGCCGCCACTTTGCCACCGAGGAACGACCCGCCGAGGTTGCCGAGCGCGGCCACGGCCAGCGCCACGCGCGGGGTCAGCGCCCGGGTCGAGACCGAGGTGGCGATGGCGTTGGCCGCGTCGTGGAAGCCGTTGGTGTAGTTGAACCCCATCGCGCAGGCGATCACGACGACGGTCGCGAGCAGGTCCCCGCTCACCGGGTCAGGACTCCTTGACCGCGATCGTCTCGATCGTGTTCGCCACGTGCTCGAAGGCGTCGCAGGCGCGCTCCAGCTCCTCCACGACCTCCTTCATCTTCAGTACGGTCAGCGCGTCGTACTCGCCGGAGAACAGCCGTACCAGCAGCATCCGGTACGCCCGGTCGCCCTCGTTCTCCAGCCGGTTGCACTCCACCCAGTACTCCTGGAGATTCCGCATGCCGCGCAGCCGGGGCATGGCCTCGGCGGTCACCTTGGCCTGCCGGTCGAGTACGTCGATCAGCTCGTGCACCTCGCGCGGCAGCGCGGGCATCTTGGTCAGCCCGTACAGGTACACCAGGCTGCCGGCGGCCTCCAGGTGGTCCATCACGTCGTCCAGCAGCGAGCCGAGGCGGTAGATGTCCTCCCGGTCGAACGGCGTGATGAAGGTGGAATTGATCTTGTTGAACAGCTCGTGCGTGATCGCGTCGCTGTCGTGCTCGACCTCGGTCAGCCGCTCGCTGATGCTCTGGATGTCCGCGTCCGGCAGGATAAGCTCAGCGAGCAGGGCGGTACCGGTGACGAGGTTCTGCGCCGCACGACTGAAGTACTCGAAGAAGGACTTGTCAGTCGGACGCAGTCTGAATCGCACGGTTCGCCTCTCAGCCTCAGTACGGGTCCTGCGAATGCTATGTGGCGTACGTCGTACCGCGATCCCGTGTGTACCCGTACGGACACCGGGTTCACTCTTAGTTCACGGAGAGTTCACCTCTTGACTACCTCCCCGGAGGGACCCGGCAAGCCTGCGCAGCTCGGTCTCCACCGAAAAGTCCCCCGGCGGGTAGGTCAGGCCCAGTCCGAGCATCGTCTCACGGAGCAGGGTGGCCACCGCCCAATCCCGGTACCACTTGTGATCGGCGGGGACCACGTACCAGGGTGCGTCCGGTGTGGAGCATTCGCGCAGCGCGTCCTCGTACGCCGCCTGGTACCGCGCCCAGAGCGCACGCTCGTCGATGTCACCCGGGTTGTACTTCCAGTGCTTCGTCGGGTCCGCGAGGCGCTGCGCCAGCCGCTCCGCCTGCTCCTTGAAGGAGATGTGGAGCATCACCTTGACCAGCGTGGTACCGGCGTCGACCAGTTCCTGCTCGAAGCGCCGGATCTGCTCGTACCGGTCCCGCCAGGTCGCCTCGTCCACCAGCCCGTGTACCCGCACCACAAGGACATCCTCGTAGTGCGAACGGTTGAACACACCCAGGTACCCGGCCGGCGGCAGCGCCCGGCGGATCCGCCAGAGGAAGTCGTGCGCCAGCTCCTCCTCGGTGGGCTTGCCGAAGCTGACGATGCGCAGCCCCTGCGGGTTCATCAGGCCGGCCACCCGGCGCGTGGTGCCGTCCTTGCCACCGCAGTCCATCGCCTGCAGCACGAGCAGGATGCTGCGATTGCCACGAGCCACCTTCGCGTTCGCGTACAGCCGCTCCTGGTGCGAGGCCAGGTCCTCGCCGATCAGCCGCAGCTGCTCCCGCGCCCAGCGCTTGGGCTGCCGTTCGCGCGGCAGGCCGGGCGTGCCCGCCGGGTCGATCCGGTCCAACTCCACCGGCCGGCCGGGCGCCACCCGTAACTCGCCCCGCAGCCCACCATCCTCCGCCATCCATTGATCGTCTCGCACCGCGCCCCGCGGCGCACGGGGTGGGGCCGTGTCTGCCGGCAGTGTCTGTCTACAGTGTCCGTCTACAGGGGAAGCTGGTAGCGCAGCAGCCCGTCCTCCCAGATGACCTGGATCGGCCGCGGATACGCCGCGAACCACGAGCGCAGAGCCGCGCGAGCGGCCACATTGGACGGTGCTACGTGGGCGGTGAGGCCGGCCAGGCCGGCCGCCCGGCAGCGTGGCAGCAGCGCGGCGACCAACGCGGTGCCGATGCCCCGGCGCTGCCAGGCGTCCACCACGGTCACCGCGAGGTCGGCCTCGGTGCACTCGGCGCTGGACCGGGCGAACTCCGCCCAGCCGATCATGCGGTCGCCGCGCAGGGCCACCACACCGTCCCAGCGCCAGCGCGGCGCCGTGGCCACCAACCGGAGATAGGCGGAAGGCAGCGCGGGTACGCCCGCGAGGAAGCGCGCGTGCAGGCTGGCCGGCGACAGTTCGGTACCCGCCTGGGTCAGGAGCGCCTCGTCCCCCGGCCGCCAGGCACGCAACTCCTGGGTCTCTATCACGAACTTAGGCTACGACCCTGGGTTCGGATTCACAACCCAGCAGAGCTAGACTGCCGGTGTGAAATGGAGCGACTACGACAGCAGCTTCTGCTCGGTGGCCCGCAGCGTCGAGGTGCTCGGCGATCGCTGGACGGTGCTCGTGCTGCGCGACGTGTTCAACGGGGTACGCCGCTTCGACGACATCAGCCGGCACCTCGGCATCGCCCGGGACGTGCTCACCAAGCGACTGGCCACGCTGGTCGAGGAGGGCATCCTTCGCCGGGTGCCGTATCAGGAGCCCGGCTCGCGTACCCGTTACGAGTACCGGCTCACCCAGGCCGGGCTGGACCTGCGCCCGGTGCTGATCGCGCTGATCGAGTGGGGCGACCGGTACCGCCCCGACCCGTCCGGCCCGCCACTGTCGCTCACCCACGACGGGTGCGGGGAGCCGGTGCGGGTACGGGTGGAGTGCGCGGCAGGCCACGAGATCGGGTCGCGTACCCGGCTGCACCTGGACCCCGGCCCGGGTGCCCGCCGGCTCGCCGAGGTCAAGTGACCTGTTTCAGCCAAGGTTGGTAGGCGGTGGCGAACGGCTCGGTGCCGTCGCTGAGCGCGCCGACCAGCCAGCGCGCGGCCGACCAGGCGTTGCCGGTGACCTCGTCGGGGTAGCCGAAGCGCTCCGCGTGGGCCGCGAACTCGTCCTCGTCGAGCAGTTCGACGGCCCGGGTGCTGCGCCGGCGCCGTACGTCGAGGTCCAGGTCGACCAGTTGCACCCGGCCGTCGTACCAGCGGGCCGGGGTGGTGATGTCGCAGTAGACCTCGGTACGCCGGGGTGGCGAGTTGAACATCGCGGTCCACCAGGCGTCCCTGGGTACCAGCAGGACGTAAGGCTCCTCGTACTTGAACTCGACACCCTGGAACGCGCTGCGCGGTACCCCGAGCCAGACCCCGTACTCGTCCTCGCCCAACCGCAGTGCGGGGTAGCCTCGGTGCTGGCTCCCGTCGTACTTGCGGAAGTCGACGCGAACGACTTCGTGATCCATGACGTGACCTTAGTAGGCTGCCGCCACCTCATACGACCAACGTGGCGGGTACCACCGTCACGGGGTAGGGCGATGTCGTCACGAACCGGCTTGAGCCGCCGAGGAGGCAGGTCCGGCGGTACCGGCCCGCTTTGTCCAACTCCATGGCGACAAGCTGCACATCCTCCGGCCCCTCACCCGGATCCACCGCCCAGAAGTACGGCGTCCCGAACCGCTCGTAGAACTCCTTCTTGCCCTCGAAGTCAAGTTCCTTCCGGAAGGGTGACGTGACCTCGACAGCCAGTTCCGGCGGGCCGGGCAGATTCCGCTCGGTCAACTGGTCGCGTCGCGCCACGAACAGGTCCGGCGCGAGCACGGTGTCACTGGCCAGCACCACGCTGAACGGCCCGACCACCACCTCGAACTCGGGCGGGCACGCCTCGCGGAGCACGATCGCGAGCCCGAGCACGGCACGCTGGTGCAGCAGGCCCCGGGGCGCGCTCACGACGAGCCCTCCGTCGAGCAGTTCCCAGCGCCGCCCGTCATCGGGTGCGATTGCGAGATCGGTTGCGGTGATCGGGCGTACCCGCCGAAATGCTGGATCTGTTTCACCGGTCGCCATGGAGCCTCCCCTGTGGACATGCGCTCACTGTGCGGCTACCCGCACAGCCCGAACAACCCGAGATGATCATTTGTGGATAACCCGCCATGATCACGGTGAGTGCGATTCAGCGCGCCAATGCCGCCGGCACCACTACGACGGGATAGGGGCGGCTGACCTGCCACGCAGCGTCGCCGGTCACGTCGGCCACCTGGCGGTACCGGCCGTCGCCCGCCAGCTCCCACACGATCAGCCGCGCCTGCTCCGGGCGCGTACCCGGATCGACCGCCCAGTAGGAGGGAGTTCCAGCCCGCTCCAGCCGCCAGCGCTTGGCGTTGAGGTCGGCCGACCGGGTGCTCGGCGACAGCACCTCGACCACGAGCGCGGGCGGCCGGGTGATCTCCTTGTCCGTGAGGTCCTCCCGGCGGGCGACGAGCAGGTCGGGCCGCATCTCGGTGTCGTTGGCGAGCCCCACCTCGAACGGCCCGAGAACCACCTCGAACCCTTCCGGACAGGCGTCGTCCAGCAGCCGGTACAAGCGGCCCACCGCACGCTGATGGCGGGCGCTCGGGGCCCCGCTCATGTAGAGGTCACCGTCAATGATCTCGTACCGCCGCCCGTCGTCGGGCAGGCGTGCGAGATCGGCCCGCGTGAACGGGCGCTTCTCGACGGTCGCTACTTCAGCCATGACGACGACCATGGTCCCTCCCCGTTCGGCAAGGTGCCACTCTGCCGGCGCCACCGAACAGTGTGCAACCCCTATGCGCCCGATCTGTGGACAGCGCGGGTCGCTGTGGACAGCGGCGGCGGGTTGTCGGCCCGACGAGGTAGCGTCAGCACCCGTGAGTTCCAGACCAACGGTTGACGAACTGCTCACCGCCGCCGTCGGCGCCGTACCCGGCGGCAGCACCAGACCCGGCCAACAGACCATGGCCGGCGCCGTCACCGAGGCCGTAGGCAGCGGTGAGCACCTGCTGGTACAGGCCGGCACCGGCACCGGGAAGTCGCTGGCCTACCTGGTACCGGCCCTGCTCGTGGACGGGCCCGTCGTGGTCTCCACCGCCACGCTGGCGCTGCAGTCCCAGCTCGTCGAGCACGACCTGCCCCGGCTCGCCGACGCGGTCGCGCCGCTGCTCGGGCGCCGGCCCAGCTTCGCCGTGCTCAAGGGGCGCCACCACTACCTGTGCCTGGCCCGCCTGGAGAGCACCGGCGCCGAGGAGCCCGAGGACGCCCTGTTCGAGGCCGGCGCGGGCGGCAAGTGGCTGGGCGAGGCCGGGCGGCTCGGCAAGCAGATGGAGCGCCTGCGCGACTGGGCGCTGGAGTCCGAGACCGGCGACCGGGACGAGCTCGACCCGGGCGTGGACGACTCGGCGTGGCGGCTGGTGTCGATGCCGGCCCGAGAGTGCGTGGGCGCGGCGCGCTGCCCGTACGGCGCCGAGTGCTTCGCGGAGGCGTCCCGGGTACGGGCCCGCGAGGCCGACATCGTCGTCACCAACCACAGCCTGCTCGCCGTGGACATGCTCGCCGGGCGCCACATCGTCCCGCCGCACCGGCTGCTGGTGGTCGACGAGGCGCACGAGCTGGCCGACCGGGTGTCCAGCGCGGCGCAGGCGGAGCTGCGCTCCGACCTGGTGGACCGGGCCGCCCGCCGAGCACGCTCCCTTGTGGACGATGACGGGTACGACCGGCTGATCGAGGGCGGAGCGGCGC